>JAFGLO010000010.1 GCA_016927995.1 Candidatus Dojkabacteria bacterium | reverse complement strand
GTGAACCCTTTATCTGTTTTATTTTTTTGTTAAAGCTTGCCACTTCTCTCATAGGTATCTTCCGGATTACTGTTTAACTATTTCACTACTTTACTGTTTCACTACTCACGTGTTACCATTTAAATATTATGAAAACAGAAACAATAGAAATAAAAATCCCGGATTATGTGAAGAGCGTAGCAAGGGTCTTAGTCAAAGAGGGATATCAGGTTTTTTTGGTTGGTGGTGCTATTAGGGATGTACTTTTAGGTAAAATTCCCAAGGATTACGATATTGCAACCGATGCGCTTCCTCCCGAAGTGCTTGGTAGTTTTGCGAAGGCCGTTTCCACGGGGGTAAAGTTTGGTACAATAACCGTTTTAAGTCGTGATCAGAAAGAAGAACACCATCCGGTTGAAGTTACAACTTTTCGGAGTGAGCAACAGTATACTGATGGAAGGTGGCCCACAAAGGTTGAATTTGAAACAAATATTAGAAAAGACCTTGAACGTAGGGACTTTACAATAAATGCATTTGCCATTGATCTTGCACAAAAGGGTTCAATAGGGATTGATAATTTTGATGATAATGATAATTGGAATCTGATTGATCTTTTCGGGGGTCTGGAAGATATAAAAAACAAAATAATTCGTGCGGTAGGTGACCCTGTTGATCGATTTACCGAAGATGGACTTAGAACATATAAGGCTTGTAGACTTGCTTCAAACCTTGAATTTACAATAGAACCGGAAACCAAAGCTGCCATTGCCAAAGCGTTAACTGTTGCCAAACTTATCTCGATGGAGCGAATTAGAGATGAGTTTGTTAAACTTTTAATGAACTCTCCAAAACCTTCTGTTGGAATCGAGCTGATGCGTGAAACCGGCTTGCTTGCTGTTTTCATGCCGGAAATTTTGGAATCGGTGGGCGTAGAGCAGCCCGAATTCCACTCTTTTAATGTTTATGAACATTTGCTTAGAACCGTTGATCTGGCACCCGATGGTGTAAAGCTGGCTGCACTTTTCCACGACATAGGTAAGCCACGAAAGGCTATGCCCAACGGTCATTTTTACGGTCATGACACTGAGGGAGCAAAAATAACGTCTACAATAATGAGACGCATGAAGTTTTCAAATTCCGAGATTGATAGAGTAACAAGACTTGTTAAAAATCATATGTTTTACTATCCGTATAAAGACGAAAAAGCTGCCGAAAAAGAGATCACCGAAAAGGGTAGCACCGAGTTTAAATATTGGTCCGATAGTGCGGTTCGGAGATTTGTACGCCGAGTGGGAGTTGATCTTATCGATGATTTGTTTGCCTTAAGAATTGCTGATGCCACGAGTAATCCTAAGACTATATTTGATCCAGGGGAGGTTACTGCATTACAAGAACGTATATCTGAGGTCCGAAAGAAGGATATGGTATTAAAGATTACCGACCTTGAAATCTCGGGCGATGATCTTAAAAAGATTGGGATTCCATCGGCAAAAATAATGGGTGATATTTTAAAGGAACTTTTAGAGATTGTTACCGATGATCCTTTAAAAAATGACAAAGAGCTCCTGATGGATGAAGCAATGCGGTTGTTTAAAAGCAAAGACAGGTTTTGAATAATACAGATCAATTTGATAGTATATTAAAAGTTTAATTAAAAGCTGCCCAATGAATATTACATTCTTCGGAGCCACTAAAGGTGTTACCGGTGCGTGTTTTTTAATCGATTTTGCCAATAAAAAACTGCTTGTTGATTGTGGACTTTTTCAGGGTTCACACGAACTTTCCGATAAAAACTGGGAACCTTTTGGATTTGATCCTGCCGGGATTGATTACCTGTTTTTAACTCACGGGCATCTCGATCATTGTGGCCAAATTCCTAAACTTGTTCGACACGGATTTAACGGACGGATAATTTCAACTGACGCTACAAGAGACATTGCAGAGTTAATAATGTATGACGCTTACAAAATCCAGGAAGAGGACTATAGGCGTGGACGGTTAAAATATAAAAGCGGTGAACCAAAAGAGTTGCTCTATAGTGAAGAAGATATCTCAAAAGCTGTTAGTTTGTTCGACGTTTATGAATACAGTAAAAGTGTAAAACTAATCCCTGAACTTGAATTTAGGATGCGAAATGCAGGACATATATTAGGATCATCAATTTTTGAATTTTGGATAAAAGAAAATGGGAAACCAACAAAAATTGTGTTCTCCGGTGATCTTGGACAACCTGGTAAGCGTATTGTTTGGGATCCAGACAATGTTCGTGAGGCCGACTATGTTGTTGTCGAATCAACATATGGTGACCGTTTGCACAAAGACAAAAATCAATCAATCCTTGAATTCTTGTCAATTATCAGGAAAATTGAAGGTAGTGGGGGAAATGTTATTATTCCTGTCTTTGCCGTTGAACGTACGCAGGAGATTCTTTACGAAATTAACCTCATGTCCGAGAACGGCTTGTTAGGCGATATTGGTGTTTATCTTGATAGTCCGCTTGCTACAAAAGTTACGGAACTTTTTAAAAAATATCAGAAATATTACGATACCGATGCACTGCGTTTGGTCGAAGGAGGTGATGATCCATTTGAATTTAAAGGATTTAAAATGATCACCGGTGTGGAAGAGTCTAAAAAGCTTTCGGATAGGACAGGCGTTGTAATATTAGCCGGAAGTGGAATGTGCACAGGCGGTAGGGTTTTGCATCATTTGGAAAAAAACCTTGAAAATCCAAATTCCCACATAGTTTTTGTGGGGTATCAGGTTCAAGGAACGCTAGGTAGAAAACTTGTTGACAGATATTCACCCGTAAGAGTTATGGGCAATCAATTGGAGGTAAAAGCAAAAATTCATACTATTGGTGGTTTGTCTGCACATGCCGATCAGCGTGACCTTCGTTATTGGTTAAGGTCTTTTGGAGTTGCTCCTAAGAAGGTATTTTTAGTGCATGGTGAATCCGGTGTGCTTACTGCATTTGAAGAAAACATTAAAAAAGAGCTTAATCTTAACGCTTATGTTCCCGAGCCTAATGAAACGGTTGAGCTACTATAAGGTTTAAATTTTTCATGACGGGCCCTTTAGATTGTTCACTTTATATGTTGACAATTTTCTTTCGATGGGGTATAGTTTTAAACATAAAACTTCAATAAGTCGTAAAATTTAATGTAGTGACCCTAAAACTGTCCAACAGCCCAAGGTTTTCAGGTGCTTATCTTTATTGGTTGACTACACTATGTATTACATTGCTTTTTGCCATATTTTATATCCTTCCGATAAGTGGAGTTTTTGCAGCCGATGGAATTAATGAAACAATAAGCGTACAGGGAAGACTTGTAAACTCTGATGGTACAAACTTTTCGGGAGCCTGTGGAAATTCATGTGACATGAGGTTTACTCTTTACGAAACGTGTAGTGGAACTCCGTTCCAAGTATCCCAAGAGACATTTGACGATGTTACACTTGTTGACGGTATCTTTAACGTTAGGTTGGGTGAGGGTTCTGGAAGTAACCTGGGAAGCTTAGATTTTAACGATGATGATATGTGTGTGCTTGTCGAAATAGATATTGATGATAATTCTTCTTATGGGGGAATTGGCACAGATGAGTATTTTGGAACGTTAGAGCTTGCAGCCGTTCCATACGCATTCAACGCTAAGTATCTTGGCGGGCAAGAGCTTTCGGATATTCAGCTGTGGACCAAAACTGGTACCAACCTAAGTCCACTGACTGCCGGAGATGATATTTTGTTAAGCAACGGCGAGACACTCACAATAACAGACTCAAGTGTGTCAACAGGAAAGATACTTTCAATCTCATCATCTTCCACAAGCAATACAGGCAGCATTGCTGACATAACTCTAACCGGATTAGGTGATGGTTTGAGTATTAATTCCTCTTCAACCACAAGCCTAAATGCAGCTTTACGTGTATCTCAAACCGGTGCTACAACTCAAATATCCGGAACAGATTATGCAGGATATTTCTCAAACACAGGAACAGGAAGTATGAGCATTGGAATATATTCTACAGCAAGTGGCTCCTCTAACAACTATGCTGCATATTTCGACGGAGACCTTTTTGTTTCACCAGGTGATGGTAGTGACGGGTATATGACTGTCACATCCGATAGTATTCTTTTGTCAGTAGAAGCTTTATCTTTACAAGCAGTTTCATTTATTAGTGAATTTGATACCACTTCAGCCAGTACAGAATATGCAGGAATGATAGGAGGCTATACCTCTATAGAATCCGGGACTATAGCTGGATTAACAGGGCTTAAGGTCAACTCGGGAGTTGGATCCAGTGGCACCGTTTCGACCTTAATAGGAATAGACACCGAAGTATATGTTGGATATGAGCTTGGTAGCGCCGACAGTGCTATCGGACTAAATATATCAATTTCGAATAGCGGAACAATTGGAACTGCCTATGGTATTAAAATTGGTGATATGCAAGGAACTCTAAGCTATGGGATTTATCAGGAAGGTTCGGATGATATTAACTATTTTGCGGGTAATTTAGGCATTGGAACAACAAGCCCAGGAGCTGCGCTTGACGTAGCCGGTAATCTGCTATTGTCGGGGACGGATAGATATATTAACTTTAGTGCAACAGAGGGTACGAG
>JAFGLO010000009.1 GCA_016927995.1 Candidatus Dojkabacteria bacterium | reverse complement strand
CGACAGAAATCACTGTTTAAGCTTTCTTGTTGTTGCTGCAGGTGTTCGCAACATTCTTCCCTTTCTAGGGAAAGTTTAAGCGACGTAGGGAATTATCGTCGCTTTCCGTGTCGGGCGTAGGTTCTTTAAAATGTCCGACAGGAATCACTGTTTAAGCTTTCTTTGTTTGTTGCTGCAGGTGTTCGCAACATTCTTCCCTTTCTAGGGAAAGTTTAAGCGACGTAGGGTTTATCGTCGCTTTCCATGTCGGGCGTATATAGATTACTGCGGGATCGTCTTCCCGATAACCTTACGGCATCGAGGATTGGACTCATATATAATGGTTTGAAGTCCAAAATGTTTTCCGACGATACTTTATTCTTTTTGCGGGATCGTCTAATGGTAGGACAGCGGCCTTTGAAGCCGTCGATCGTGGTTCGAATCCACGTCCCGCAAAGTCCCATGAGTGTAACGAATGGTTGACTTTGCTGGGTCCAGGGTGACTTTGGGGCCTGCAATATTTACTGTTCGAACGCACGATTGTTTCTAATCAAATTCTTCCCTTATTTACTTTGAGGGGCGTTGTCTGAAAAATACTTTGCAAGTTTTTTATTATTAAAATATCCTAAAAGCCAGATAACACCAAAAATTGTTCCAAACATAAGGTTCATTATGATTAAAGGTATTGCATATGAAATTGCCGAGGTGTCCTTCTTCTTAAGTAGTAAAACTTGTTCTTTGTATTCATCGGCTGTAGCAGAAAACCAATCGTTCATAAATAAATGCATATTTTCTTCAGACGAAGCTCCAATAAAATCATAATCGTCTAAAGTGCTTGCAAGTACAACTCTTCCATACAGATCTTGTGTTGGATAATAGAAACAGTTTTCTAAGTAGCCGGTAAGCTGTTCGTCATTCCATTCCTCTAAGTCACTTATAGGATCAACAAAATCCGCACATGAGTCCACCTGGGCTATATATTTGTCAAAACTAATTCCATTACTTTCTAACTTGTCTTTTGTACCAACCACCCAAAGATAACCCCATTCATTTGGTTTATCTTCTTTTTCATTGGCCATTGGAATAGCATATGTGCCATCGTCAAAGGTCCAATAGCCCGCAACAAGCGGCAAAAACCCGTTAACATCAAGTGTTTTATTTGAAACATATTCATCTACAATAGTACCGACTGATACATATGAAGAGTTTTTTACTTCTTGATAACTTCCTATTGTAGCCAATATCACAATTAAATTAATAATTATGAAGATAGGGAGTAATGTAAGCCAGCTGGTTTGAATCATACCAATAAATGGGTACATTCGCTCTGTTTGGACATCGGGTGCATTTTTTATATAGTTTGATAAATTCTCTTGTGATATTAAATTATGTTTTATTTTTCTAAACATACCGGGAGTTAATTTAACCGTTTTGTCTTTATGTACCAGGACATATCCATAGCAAATAGGATACGGAAATATCCAATAAATACCGACATAACTTAAAAAACGAAATACTGAATAGGTTTCACCGGCCTGCTCAACTGTGTATACAGGTTTCTTACCCAGCCAGCGTTTATATTTATATACAACGTATGCCATTTTGTGAATCATAAAATAAAGTTGTGTATTGTAACAAAACTAACCAAGATTTTAAACAAAGTATTCCTGCTTGCTGAAAATTCTTAAACCCATTATACTAGTGCATCTAAATTTTATTTTTTTTTGTAATGGCTGACACAAAAGTAGTTGAAGGAACAACCGTTAGCAAGGGAACAGGCCTTAAGCCTAACGTTATTGGCCTTCTGAGTTGGATTTTTGCTCCAATTTCCAGTGTGATCTTTCTTTTAACAGAAAAAGAAACAGCTCATTGGAACGAGGTTAAATCAAACGTAATGCAGTCGCTTTACGTGGGAATCTTGGTAGTAATCCTTCCAAGTATTTCTTGGCTTCTCTGCGGACTTCCAAGCATTGCATTGTTTATTTATCAGGTGATCCTTGCAATTAAAGCATACAATGGCGAGAAAGTTGAAGTTCCTATAATAAAAGATTGGGTTAAATAGTAGTTTTTCCGACTTTTTTCTTCCTGGCAAGGCTGGGTAAATCGGCAGGGGAATATTGTTTTCCCCTGCGCTCTGCGTTATAATTACCTCATGGAAATGCAAAAGGACCCTTTTAAACATATAGCCTACAAACGTGCAAAATATAACATTTTAACTATGCCTTCTATTTCCAATTCCCTCAATAATAATCCCCACTAGGGGATTTAAACTTTTCAGATACAATTTTTCTATACAACTTGCTACAAAAGCAGGTGGGATATATACTAAAACATAAATTCTAATTTTTTATAAATGGATACGATTTTACTAAAAGATATTGCAAAACATGATGGAAAAGAGGTAACAATTCGTGGCTGGGTGTATGGAAAACGCTCATCCGGTTCAATAATATTTTTGCAGATTCGTGATGGTTATGGATTTATTCAAGCAGTGGCCTCGAAAGAGTTGGGTAAAGATTTCGATGAACTTTCAAAAGTTACTATTGAATCATCAGTTTCGGTTACGGGCGTTGTCAAAAAAGACGATCGATCCGAAGGTGGTCATGAACTTTCCGTAACATCTGCAAAGGTACTTTGTTTATCGCCCGATGATTATCCTATTGCTAAAAAACGTGATGGCAGCGAGCATGGAGCTACATATCTTTTTGATCATAGGCACTTGTGGCTAAGGGATAAACGTCAGTGGGCGATTATTCGAATAAGAGATAAAATAATTACTGCTATCTACGAGTTTTTACACAAAGAGGATTTCATAAAACTTGACTCACCAATACTTACTCCAAATGCTTGCGAAGGTACAACTACTTTGTTCGAAGTTCCATATACCCCTGCATGGGATGATGGTGCAAAGGATGGTCCTAGTGTTTTTCTTACTCAGTCAGGCCAGCTTTATCTTGAGGCAGCAATTATGGCGCATTCACGTGTGTTTGATTTTGGCCCGGTATTTAGAGCCGAAAAAAGTAAGACTCGTAGGCATTTAACCGAATTTTGGATGATGGATGCCGAGGCTGCTTTCTTTGATCACAAGAAAAACATGCAACTGCAGCAAGATCTTACCGTTTATATTGTTAAAAAAGTTCTATCGGAATGTAAAAAAGAGTTAAGTATACTAGGGCGTGATATTAGTAAGCTGGAGGCTAGTACAAAAGGTGATTATCCTATTATTACTCATAAGGAGGCTGTGGCAATGTTAGCTAAGCTTGGTTCCGATATAAAGGAGCGAGATGACCTTGGTGCCGACGACGAAACAATTCTTACCAAGCAATATGACAGACCGATTTTTGTCGAAAAATATCCTAAAGAAGTTAAAGCCTTTTACATGAAAGAAGATCCGGAGGATTCTAGTCGAGTGCTTAACGCCGATATGCTTGCTCCTGAAGGTTATGGTGAGGTCATTGGGGGGAGTGAACGTGAAGATGACTATGACAAGTTGGTGGCACAGATTAAACGTGAAGGGCTTGATATGTCCGAGTTCCAATGGTATCTTGACTTACGAAAATATGGAAGTGTGCCGCACAGTGGATTTGGAATTGGCTTAGAGCGGTATGTTAGGTGGATTTGTGGAATTAATCATATTCGCGAGACCATTCCTTTCCCAAGGATGATTAAGCGAATAACGCCATAGGTAATGTCACAAATTGTCACCAAAATGTAGTCGGTTTGAGTTACTGTTAATTCATTGTTTAAGCACGCAGACTCTTTAAATGTTCACATAAACGTGTTACAATTCGCCGGTAAGTTGGCGCCGTGAAAGAAATGATTATATTCGGAAACGGAACTGCGAGCGAAGGCGTCTTGGTTCCAATAACTGACAAAAATCAAATCGCCACGATTTTGACAGCTGTCTTAACGATTCGGTCCTTTATTATACGAGAGAATGTTACTGGTAGCCTTAATTTGCGATCAGGTCTTGAGTCCAGTGTATTTAGCTTAGAAGGAGTGGCTCGTACCCTTCACAATTATGGCTTTAGTGTTGACCTAGATTTAATGAAAGATGTCGTTTAAAAAAAGTTAAAGTATAATCACACGTGGAATACGGGTGCCACCCCAATACTTTGCAATGAAGCGTATCTTGAAGGTGACGATATACACTGGTACGGTTGGTGTATTGCTTCAGATGTTAACTCCGTTATTAAGAGCTGTCTTGTGAATTTGGAAGGACTTCCTTCCTCGCAAAGCGATATGCCTGATATGTTGGGTAAAGAAAGACTTATAAGAGAGCTAACATGTATTTGTGATCTGGTTATAACAGGGCAACGGGAGAATGAAATTGTTTGTCAACCTTACGAGTTAAGGCAAGATCAGCCATCTGAAATTTCCCATTACTGATATAACAAGCGAGAGAACTAAGCTTATGTTATCTAGATGTCAAGCATTAATCCAGCCAGTGAGATTGCGGATTTGGTCCCTCTGATAAAATTCTTCTGGAGATGCTGTTACAGACCTTTTTTATTAATGCTTACCACGGTTGGGGAGGGAATGACGGTCCAAAGGGCCATTTAAATGATAGAGCCTTTTCTTTTGAAGAAATTGTACAGGGAGTTGACAATCTCTTTTATGAGAGGAGTACTGGTGCAACCGCAGGAGGGAATATTTTTGAGAGATCTCGTTACTTTGATGACGAACATGTTAGAAAAATTCTTACGACAGTACTGCAATGGGCCGAAGATAGACCGGGTGTAAAAATAATTAATAACGAGTCCGGTGAGAATAAATATATTTGGGCAGTCGATAATCAGAATCGTTGGGGTCTTCTAGATAGAATGCCTATGGAAATGATTTATGACCTAAAAGTGATACATCCTACATTACCGGAGAGTTTATTTTGTGCCTTACACAGGACATATAAGTTGTTAGACGGCAATTATGAAATGGATTATGCAGCCGTTGGTATCAAAAGAGGTACGCTTACTGCGGAAGGGCAACCGGGAGTGCCTCCACAAGAATTAGCCTGTAAATAGCCTCTTCGTGTGGTATAATATTGGTATGAAATATGCCTCTGGCTACATACTGGGTCCATTAGTAATTGAAACTTGCATTTTAAGTCTATCCCTTGTTAATAAGGATGGAACATTGTTACCCTCACATGAATGCATAAAGTTAGAGTCAATTTGTGAACACCTTAGATCTAGGTATAATCTTTTTTGGAACAGAGAACAGGTAAAGAGTATTCTTGACAATGACTTAAACAGATTATTTTCACGTTCTGCAGGTGCTATAGCGATGATCGACAAAGGACGACCAACGGGTAGCTACATGTGGGTCCAGGGGATGAATGATTCCATTACTTCCATAGAGTATATGTCTACAGGATGGCTTCAAATTGCAGAGCGACTTGGTCTAACAGGTTTAGTCAATGATGCGGTCAAAATATATGAATTACTTGGACTTCCTATATCTCGTGAGGAGACCCAGGAAGTGTCAGCAGAGTTAGATGTAAAACTTGGTTCAGTTGATTTAGTTACTCAGGTATAATCCCCTATTTTCCAATTTCCCATTTTCACTATATAATAAAAAGGTGAGTGATAACTAATAACAGACAACCGATAATCAACATGACCAACGAACAGGTAAAACATATTGCCAAGCTTGCAAAAATAAAACTAACAGATGCAGAGGTTGAGAAGTATGTGAAGCAGTTATCATCTATTCTTGAATATGTAAATCTTTTATCTGAAGTAGAAGGTGAAGCTGAAGGGAAGTTATCTGAAAACACGCTTAAACTTTTAGACCTTCGGGAAGATAAGGTAGAAAAATCTCTATTACCTAAAGATGTCCTAAAAAATCGAAAAGGAAGAAACAACTATTTTGTAATAAAAAATGGCTAAACCACTTTACGAATTAACAATAAAAGAGGCTGCAAGGCTTTTAAAGGAAGGTAAGATTACATCAGTAGAACTTACTAAGTCATGTTTAAACAGAATTTCTGAAGTTGACAAACATGGTCCTCAAATTAACGCATTTATAACCGTTGTTGCTGATTTGGCCCTAAAACAGGCTCAATCGTCCGATAAGCGGAGAGCAGAGGGTAAAGCATTGTCAGAACTTGATGGGATTCCATACAGTATAAAAGATGTATTTGTTACAAAAGATGTGGAAACAACGGCAGGTTCAAAAATATTAGAAGGCTTTGTTCCGCCGTACAGTGCTACTGTAGTTGAAAAGTTAGATTCCGCAGGTGCAGTTTTACTGGGAAAAACTAACTGCGATCCATTTGGATTTGGCAGCTCTACTGAAAACTCAGCATTCGGAGTTACCAAAAATCCAGCTAATCCCAAATATGTAGCAGGTGGATCAAGTGGTGGATCGGGTGCCGCAGTTGCTTATGGTGGCGGGCTTTTTTCAATTGGTGAGGATACTGGAGGTTCAATTCGTTGCCCTGCAAGTTTTTGCGGCGTTGTTGGGCTAAAGCCTACTTATGGTAGAGTTTCTCGCTATGGTGCTATTGCCTACGCCAGTTCATTTGACTGCGTAGGGCCTATTACAAAAACGGTTGAAGATAATAAGTTGGTGCTTGGCATCATTGAGGGGGTAGATAGTAAGGATTTGACAACGCATAGCGGGGCAGTTGTTAATAACCAACAACCAAGAGCTTCCCGAAACGTAATTGGTATCCCACAAGAATTCTTTACAAAAGATCTTGACCCGCAGGTAAAAGAAGTTATAGAAACTGCGATTGAGAAATATAAAAAGCTTGGTTGCAAAATTATTGATATATCTCTACCCAACGTTAAATATGCCGTTGCTGCTTATTATGTTATTGCTCTTTCTGAGGCTAGTTCTAATCTTGCACGAATGGACGGACTACGGTTCGGACTAGAGCCGGAAAAGTACACTGACTGGAGTGACTTAATGGAACAGGCCAGAGGAGAAGGGTTTTCCGAGGAAGAGAAGCGTAGAGTAATGATTGGAACATTTGCACTTTCGGAAGGTTACGCCGATCAGTATTACAAAAAAGCAAATAAGGCTAGGCGGCTTTTGGAAATTGACTTTATGAAAGTTTTTTCAAATGATGCAATCGAGAGAATTGACGTTGTTCTTACTCCCACAATGCCTGTGCTGCCATTTAAAATCGGTGAAAATATTGACGATCCGTTAAAAGAGTGGTTAGCCGATGCATTTACGGCAAGCATTAACCCAACCGGTTTGCCGGCAATATCAATACCTGCTGGGTTTTCTAAAGAAGGTTTGCCTATTGGAATGCAGCTAATCAGTGAAAAGTTTAGAGAAGATGTTTTGTATAACTTTGCAGAGGCTTTTGAGAATGGATAAGAAGTACGAGGCCGTAATAGGGCTCGAAATTCACATGGAGTTAAGTACAAAAAGTAAAATGTTTTGTGGCTGTAGTGCTAACCATTTCGAAAAAGAGCCTAATTCGCAGGTTTGTCCTGTGTGTCTTGGGTTACCCGGTGCAATGCCAAGTCCAAATAATAAAGCAATTGAATATGTGATTATGTTAGCGCAAGCGCTTAATTGTAATATCTCCCAAAGTATTAAATTCGACAGAAAACATTATTTTTATCTGGATCTTCCCAAGGGGTACCAAATAAGCCAATACGATGAGCCCGTGGGCTTAGGAAGCGGAGAAGGCGTGGATTTTGGTGGAAAACAGACCGTGAGAATTCGTCGTGTTCATGCAGAAGAAGACACGGCAACATTAAAAAGAATAGGCGATGAAACGCTTATAAACTTTAACAGATCAGGAGTTCCTCTTGTTGAAATTGTTACAGAACCGGACTTTTCGGAAAGTGACACTGTTATTGAATTTCTAAAAGAGCTTCAATTAATCGCAAGATATTTAGGAATTTCGGATGCCGATATGGAAAAGGGTAGTATGCGGTTGGAACCTAATGTTTCGGTCAGATTAGCAACCAGAAATCAAGCCTCCAACAGCCAACAATTACCAAACTATAAGGTCGAACTTAAAAATATTAACTCGTTTAGGTACGCAAAAGCGGCAATTGACTACGAGATACAAAGGCAGATAAAGGCGCTAGAGACTGGAGAAGCGTTACATCAGGAAACTCGTGGTTACAACAAAAAGAAAAAAGAGACATATGTGCTAAGATCTAAAGAGTCTGCCGCTGATTACAGGTATTTTCCCGAGCCTGATATTCCCAGAATTCTTTTGGACAAAGATCCCGGTGCTAATAATCAACAACCAAGAACCAGTGATCCTCTCCCTGACCTTCCAAATGCCAAACGGTTTAAGCTTATGGATAAATACAAGCTTAACAAAAAGCAGGCCGATTATTTCGTATACAACTTTGTTACAAATCCCGAGCTGTACAACTATTTTGTGGAACTGTGTGACAAAAATCCCGATGCCGATAGTGTAGTAATTGCAAAAGCTATGCTAAATAAAAAAATAAATCCAGGAATGGATCACCAAAAGGCCATTGGAATGCTTAACACCCAGGTTGAAACAGATGAAACCGCGCTAAATTCTGCCGTTTCCGAAGTTATTTCCGAAAATGCCAATATTGTTGCCCAAATCAAAGCCGGAAAAGACTCTGCTATTATGTTTTTGGTTGGCAAAGTCATGCAGAAACTAAAGGGTAAGGCCGATGGGAAGGTAGTAATTAGTAGGATAAGGGAAACAGTAATTGGTTGATGGAAATGATTAGTTTATCTCTTAAGTTGACATTTTGAAAAGTTAGTCTATTTATCCGTCTGGTTGGTCCCTGTAAAATAGTTTCATGAAGCAGTCATATCGAGATCTCAGGATTTGGCAGGAATCAATTAACCTGGCTACAGACATTGTAAAGCTAACTCAACCATTTCCACCGGAACATCGATTTGGGTTAGCTGATCAATTAAGAAGAGCTGCGATTTCCGTTTCTCTTAACATTGCTGAGGGTTGTGGTCAGTTAACGAAGCCAGGATTTGTAAGGTTTCTCGGAATTGCCAGAGGTAGTGTTAATGAGACGGTTACATGTATAGAACTTGCGACAACCTGTGACTTATTATCAGATGTAGAGAAAAAAAAACTTTTAATACGACTCGATAAACTTGGGAAACAGCTTAATTCATTAATAAACTCCCTTCGCCACTAACTACTAACAACCAACAACTAATACCTTACTTCTTTATACAACCACTCAACAATAACCTTTATGGCATAAGCAGTTTCACCAAGAGTTGCGGGGATAACAATGGGTAGCACTATCTTAAACATATCTATTTTTTCTGTCGGAATTCCGGTAACTAATAGTACATATACAAAAAGTCCGAAAACAGCTATATTTTGCAAGAATAGTAATATAAAAAGCACAATAGCAACCCAGCGTCGGGTTTTAAGCCTATTAAGAATATCGTTTAGTTCAAGTTCCTGTTTCTGGTCAAGATAATCAATTTTTTCTTTCATTGCAACCTTTTTTACCTCGGCTTCCTGTTTGGTTTCATCTTTTTTTAGCTCTGCGACTTGATCGGTAGTAGAAATCTCTTTTGCTATTTTCTGTATATCAATTTTTGTTGGTTGCTCCATCTGCTATTTTGTTAATTTTTTTATTGGGTCATATATTACGCCCAGGTTATATAGTCGCCATAACATAACACTTTCGTCTACTAAAAATAATTGTGACATTAGGGAAATATTGCCTGCGTCTTGCCAGATTCCGATTACAAGGTCTTTTGGCATAAGTAAAGCGGTGGCAAAAAGATTTGCTGTGATTATCTCGGGTTTTGTGTCTTGTGAATCGTTGACACGTAAATCTTTTTTGCTTGTGAGAACTGATTCCAGATCGTTTGCAAAGTGATTACCTAGTTCGTGGGCTATTGCCAGTTTTTGATCAACTGCAGAGAGTAGCTTACTTATAAAGATTGTTTTCTCTAAAAGGGCGGCAACTATGTTTTTGGATGAAGATCCAAGCAGTTTCTTTATTTTGTCCTGATCAAATGTAACGTATTTTACTTTGAACGAATATTTCTTAAGAATTTCCGAAAGACTTATTGGAAGGGTTAAATCTTCATCTTCTGGGAATGTGCTTCCTATTACCGCTTCTGCTTTTTCTTCTATCTTACGTGGGTCTATTTTAAAAAGAGTTTATATTAGCTCCCTTTATTTTAGCACGAAAAGCTAGATTTCTCATCCTTTATCTTTTGTGGGTTTATACTTAAATATTATCAGGTTGATTTTGTAAAGGGCTTATAGTAGAATACGGGAAGAAACTTATTTGGTCTTATAATAAAAAGACTCAATTCTCTCCTCAATCTTCTGTGGAAGAACTTCCTTTTGAGCTATCTGGCTATAAAGTACTTGATGGCTGCCCACTTGTTACTGGTACAGTTGTCCCCTTTGTTGATCCGGCTGGGAAAATTACCTTTAGAAAAGTGTTGGATAGCTTCAGCGCTAATGGTGATGGTGAATTTGTGGTTGGTGACCAGGTTGTATTTACTGAATCTGCGCGTCGACACAACTCTACTCCTGGTAACGTTGGCATTATTACGGAAAACACACAAGAATGTTGTTCTAATGATCTACAATCCTCTGTATGTACTTTTTCCGCCCGTACATCCTCGGATAAATTTCACGGGGTACGTGCTAATGAGGTACTTTTTCTTCGGACTACTTTTGAACCTGGCGATGTAATTTTGGTTCCTGTAGAAAATCCTGAGAGCGGGGAGGTAGAATTTAGGGAGATGATATTACAAGTAATTAATGGATCAACTGTTACTCGCGGGGATCAGATTATTGTCGTTAGAAATTCGTGTGACCTAGAAGAGCTGGCTGGGAAAGTAGGCACTTTTGATTGTAGGGCTGAGTCAGGGGGCTATTTTATAACATTCCAAGGCCAGTCCGACTCGGTCTACGTTATGGGTCAGAATTTATTGGTTCTAGGCATTGCTCCAGTAGAGGAGTAGGTGAAACCAATGTTTTAAGTATGACGCTTGACAACTTAATTAAGTTGCTCTTAGTAGTGGAAAAACAGAAAGTTCCTGTTATAAAATTAAAGGATAAATTTCCCGGAGATATAGAACCAGGTACTAAAATACTTGTAACAGTAAACAGAAAAGAAGTGGAAGTAACCTTGTCTGATCAGGATCCTAAGCAGCGTGATCACGTTATTGTAATAACAGATCGGCTTGCCGGCGATGAATGTCTTCCTCGCGGTGAAATTGGTGTGGTACGAGAAGTGAAGGATGGAGATATCGAAACTATTTTTCCGCCAGTTTATAAAGGAGATAAATCCAGAACCTATTACCTATATCCTCAGGACGTTTTCGTACTAGATGGAGTTCTTTAGTTTTTCTTTCTGTGCTATCATTTTCATATGAAACTTAGGTCTAAAGTAATACTGCTTGTTACCTCCTACATAGTCCTAATTACTTGTGTTGTTTCCTTTTTTATCTATTCCGAAACGCTTCGAAACAAACTAAATCTTTCAAATAGAGCAGTCGATGAAATATCTGACACAAATATCCAGCTTTCTAGTGAAGTATCAAGCTGTACAAATCAGGTGACTTCTCTTTCGGAGTCGCTTTCGGAAGCTACAAAAATTCCAATTTCAACACAAATTCTTCTAGACATTCCTTTATATGCTCAAAAACATCGTGCATCATGTGAATTTGCATCTACTCATTCTGCAATGCTTTATTTTGGTGTAGATATATCAGAAGAAGAGATAATTGCTGCTGTAGGAACCGATACTGTGTCGGCTCGATATTTTGATACCGATGGTAACTTACACTGGAGTAATCCACAGGAACAGTTTGTAGGAAATATTGATGTGCCCGTTGTTTACGTTGATGGCTACGGAGTTTATAACGAACCTATCTACGAGTATTTGGTTGCAAATGGATTTTCCAAAAGTGTATCCAAAACAGGCTGGGACTTTACAGAACTTTCAAACTATATTTTGCACGGATATCCTGCAATTGCGTGGACAAGCAATGATTATAAAACAAAAGAAGTGGGGACAATGATATCAGAAGATGGAATCGAGAATCCCTGGATATGGGGTGAGCACGCAGTTTTATTGCGCGGTGTTGACGAAAACAATGTTTATATTATGAATGTGGGAACAGGAATTTATCAGACCATAACTATAGACACCTTTTTAACCGGCTTTGCAAACTTAAACAATATGGCCGTTGTTGTTATAAAAGATTAGGTTCTGCTATTATGTAAGTATGATAATGCAGATAATAGAGACAGAAAAGATTCCCATAAAAATCTGGACCGACCATATCGACGATGAGGCTCTTGTTCAGGCAAAAAACTTAGCCAATCATCCTTTCGCTTTTCATCATATTGCAATTATGCCCGACGTACACGTGGGTTATGGAATGCCAATTGGTGGCGTTTTAGCAACCGATGGCGTAGTTATACCTAATGCGGTTGGTGTTGATATTGGTTGTGGTATGTGTGCAGTAAAAACAAGTGCGAAAAATCTTTCCAAAAATCAGCTTATTTCGATCATGTCATTTATTAGAGCTAGTATTCCTTTGGGGTTTAACAGGCATAAGCACATGCTTTCCGAAAATTATATGCCGTCAACTTCATTTACCGATCTCCCTATAGTTACACAAGAATATAACAATGCTCGAAAACAGGTGGGAACTTTGGGTGGTGGGAATCATTTTATTGACCTTTTAACGGATACCGAAGGTTTTGTTTGGATTATGATACATAGCGGTAGTAGAAACATTGGGCTTAAAGTTGCTGAACACTACAATAAACTAGCAATATCACTTCGTGACAGGTTTGGTAGTGCAGTGCCGTTAAATCATCAGCTTGATTACCTTCCGGTGACTTCTGAAGAAGGGGACTTGTACATAAAAGAAATGCAATATTGCGTTGATTTTGCATTAAAAAATCGTGAGCTTATGATGGAGGTTACAAAAGAGTGCATACGTAATGAAATTAAAAGTGTCCGATTTGAACCAATGATAAATATTGCACATAACTATGCTTCATTGGAACGGCATTTTGGAAAAGATGTTTGGGTACATAGGAAAGGTGCAACAAGTGCAAGAAAGGGCGAAATTGGAATAATTCCGGGCTCGCAGGGTACAAATAGCTACATTGTGTCAGGGAAAGGCGAAAAAGAAAGCTTTGAAAGTTGCTCACACGGTGCAGGTAGAAAAATGAGTAGGTCGAAAGCTATTAAAAAATTAGATTTTGCAAGAGAGACAAAGCTTCTTGAATCGAAAGGTATTTTACATGGGCTAAGGCATAAAACTGATCTCGACGAAGCGCCCTCTGTGTATAAAAATATTAAGGATGTAATGGAATTTCAGAGTGACCTTGTTGATATTGTTGCGGAGCTTTCACCTGTTGCTGTTGTTAAGGGCTAAACCATTAACCCCACCAAAATTCCCACAAAGCACAAAATTTGATGAATTAGCCAAAAACGCATAGTAACTTTATGCTCAGGCCAACCTTTTGCCTCAAAGTGATGATGAAGTGGAGCAATTCTAAAGATTCTGCGCTTTAAGAACCGAATGGCAAATATCTGAATAAAACTTGAAGCCATGTCAACCCACATAACAATGCTCATAAAGAAATAGGGAATAAGATTCCCTGTATAAATCGCTAAGAATAAAAAGATAGCACCTAAAGGCATTGCACCCGGTCCACCCATGAAAAATCTAGCAGGTGGAATATTAAAATACAGATATACGAAAAGTGTCCCTAACATTACACCAAGCAAAGGAAGAATTTCAAAATTTCCTTGTGCCAAAAGTAAGATTGTTAAAGCAATAAAAGAGCGAATTGTAAGTCCTGCAAGCAAACCGTCGAGTCCGTCGGTAATTTCAAATGCATAAACCCCTGCAAGCATTAAAAACGCAAGGGCAGGGACCAAAATCCATACAGAAAGATTTAGTATATAGCCTGCAATTGAGATTGTGCTAATTCCCAAATAACTTACTAAAAGATAAGAAACGATAAGGGAAACAATATACATAAGTGCTAATTTACCCATTCTCCAACCAAAACTTTCCTGAAATTGTCTGAATTTAAGATCAGCTTTTTTAAGCATAACCATTGCTCCATCAATAAATCCCAAAAACCCCCAGACTCCAAAGCTAGCTGAAAATGCGATAGTAAGTGGCGTAAACCCAAACAGGATAAGAGTCACAATGGGAACAACTGTCCAGATAAGTATTCCCCCCATACCCGGGGTTCCGGTTTTATGACCGTGGATTTTAATAAATTCTTCATTGGATTTGTCTTTCATCATTCTGTGTTGGACTGTAAACTGTAGCTTATACAAAAGTTTAATAAGCAAAGGTGCAAAAATAGTAGAAACGATGAATGCGATTACCATCGATGTAAGCATTGTAAACACGGAAAACTTGGGATTACCTGACATTAATGTAAAGATTTCCATAGAATTGTATTTAAATCAGATTGATATAGTATAGCGCGCATGGAACAAGTAGTAAACAAACCATTCAACTATCGTTCAAATTTTGATATAATACTTTAATAACATTAATGAATATCAATCGTGATCGCAGCAAGGACATTTGTAAGTGAAAACGGACCTGATTCAAGTCCCCCGGTTGATAATAGGACTAACGAACCCGTAACAAGCGAACCTGTTGCTACAACCGGACCTTTAGCACCTAATTCCGCCGACTCTGACCCTATATCCGATGATTCTACAACTCCCAACCAGTCAGATACTCCTGTGGAGTCTACACCGGTACAATCAGCTCCTACAATTGAATCTGTATTGGCTAATATGCCAGAAGGGCAGGCGACTCAAGTTATGGAACAGTATAATGCATTGTCCACCGAAGAAGAAAAGACAAATTTTCTTAACGGACTTGCGGCAATGCAAGCTGTGCAAGCAGCTCAAGAAGCGGGTCCAGTCGAACAACCAGCACAACAACTAACTCTAGAACAAGAAGAGTTGCTTAGACTAACTGCTGACGTTGGGCCGGAAAAAGCAAAGGAAATGATGCTCTTAACGAAAATGGAGGCAGCTTTAAAAGAAGCCAATAATCGGGCTGTTGACGAAGTAACCACTGCACAACATAACCCTGCTTTAAGAATCTTGCGGGACATTTTTAACGTTCCAGACAACAGAACACTTATGCAGACACTTGGGGATGCAGGATTAAATCTTGGAATTTTTACTGGTGCAACCATATTCGATATCGCAACCGGTCGTGCTCTTATTGCTAAACTTGAGCCATTACTTACTAACTTGCCCGGAAGACTAAGGTTAGATGTGTCGCTTGGTGCGGATGGAAGACCCAATAATCCTTTACACATGCGAATCGTTAAATTTGTATTAGATCGTGCAACAGATATGATAATGAGAGTTGCGGTTGATTTGGGATCGAGAGCTATTCATCTAAATGAAGCTAAACGTAAACTTTCGGAACTTGGCTTTTCAGAAGAAGATATCGCACTATTTGTGGAAAACTATAAAAATGGTGCATTTGTTACTCCTGTAGCAGCAGGAGTAGCTGCTTTTGGTGGCGCTGTAGAAGCTAAAATTCCAGGAACGCAATTGGCTGTTCAAGAAGTAGTAAGCCCTGTAGGATTACAGGCATTGGCAAATCTTCTTGATAAAACTCCATTCTTTAGAAGAATTAAGGCTGTACTCGATAGGATTAATGTATATTTCAAGGGACATCCAGTTATTGGTGAAATAACAAACGCTGGAGCAACAATAGCCGGAATGTTAGTTCCTGCTTAATTTTACAAAACTGCCTATGTTTACAACTCAGCTTAGAGAAAATCAGCTACTAACCGATGAGCAAAAAGAAGCTCTTTTAGAACTTTCGAAGTTAATGCCGGAAGATGTATTAAATGGGCTTACAGAAGATTTATCTTTGCAAAATCAAGCATATACACAGATTATTGAGAATTTAAAACAAAAATTTAAGCAAAACTTTGCATTTTATAAGGGCATGGTAATGGGGGACTCTAATCTTTCTGAAGAGGATAAAACAAGACTTACGACAACCGCCGATTCGGAATTAAGTGAGATTCTCAAAATTTTGGAATAAGTAGCATTAGTGTTTATTGGTCGCCGAGTTCGAAGACGTGCACCTTTAAAAGAACATTGGACCGTGCCGGAGTCGAACCGGCGACCTCACCAATGCGAATGGTGTGCTCTACCAAACTGAGCTAACGGCCCAAATACACATAAATTTTAACACATATATTTTATCATTCGTAGGGGTCGGTTTATACCCGCACCCCCCTCTTTAGTAATTCGCATTCTCCCATACAAATTTATGCCTGGGGGTCGGTTTAAACCTGTCCCTACGAGGTAATAAATCGATTATTCATATTATTTAATAATGACCATGTCGGTTTAAACCCGCCCCTACGAAGAGGTTAAGAAAACAGGTTTACGTGATTATAATTTTCCTGTATAATCAACAATCATGTATAAAAAGATTATTAGACCAGAAAACAGTTTAGCTGCTAAGCAGCTCTTACTTCTTGTGAATCCTCTCGCATGTCGTTTCTAGCTTTGGTTTTTGTTATCCAATTTAACTTTGTAAATATATAAACGTGGAGAATATTAATATTGAATCAAAACGGCATACTTTAGCGCATATACTTGCACAGGCCGTACTAAAATTTTACCCCGATGCTAAATTCGGCATTGGACCAGCGATTGACAACGGATTTTATTATGATTTTGACTTACAAGAGCCTTTAAAAGAAGAAGACCTTCCTAAAATAGAAAAAGAGATGCGAAAGATCATAAAGAAAAACGAGCCAATGCTTCATACTAAATTAAGTAAGGAGCAGGCAAAAAAGTTATTTGGCAAACGTAAGCAGCCTTATAAATACGAGCTTCTCGAAGAAATAAAAGAAAAAGAGGTAAATGTATACAAATTAGGAGATGGGGGATTTGTTGATCTTTGTAGAGGACCTCATGTTGAGTATACTTCACAAGTTGCACCTTTTAAACTAACCAGTATTGCGGGTGCATATTGGAAAGGTGACGAAAAACGACCAATGCTTCAGCGGATATATGGAGTAGCTTTTGAGTCTCAAGAAGAACTCGATTCATATCTTTTACAGCAGGCCGAGGCTTTAAAGCGTGATCATAGAAAGTTAGGTAAAGAGCTAAAACTTTTTACCATTGATCCAACTGTTGGGGCCGGACTTATTATGTGGCTTCCGCGAGGAGCATTTCTACGTAAACAAATAATGGATTTTGCACTTGATACTTACTTTGATTGGGGCTACGAACCGGTTGCAACTCCTCATATAGGGTCGTTAAATCTTTGGAAAACGTCGGGTCACTGGGACTTCTATCGTGATAGTATGTATAACCCTTTGGGAATTGACGAAGAGCAATATTGTCTAAAACCAATGAACTGTCCATTCCATATAGCTATGTACAATACCGAAAAACGAAGCTATAGAGATTTGCCCGTAAAATGGACCGAAATGGGAACTGTTTATCGATACGAAAAGGCCGGGCAATTAAACGGTTTAACTAGAGTGCGTGGATTTACTCAGGATGATGCCCATATTATTTGTACTGAAGATCAGCTTGAGTATGAATTGGAAAAAGCACTTGACCTTACCATGTACATTTTTGACATATTTGATCTTAAACCCGATGAAATAAACTTAAGTTTACGAGATCCCAACAACAAGGAAAAATACATCGGTCCTGATGATGGTTGGGCTTATGCACAGGATGTATTAAGAAAGGTTGCTCAAAAGAAAAGTATAGGAATCGTTGAAGAAGAGGGGGAAGCTGCATTTTATGGACCTAAGATTGATATAAAAGTAAAAGATGTGTTAGGTCGTAAATGGCAATTAAGCACTATTCAGATAGACTTTAACCTTGCCGAGCGGTTTAACATGATCTATATTGATGCCGATGGCAAAGAAAAACGACCTTTTATGATTCACAGAGCATTAATGGGGTCTTTGGAGCGTTTTATAGCCGTTTTAATCGAAAATTACGGTGGAATATTTCCGCTTTGGTTAAGTCTTGAACAGCTAAGAATTATCCCTATAAACGATACTTTGGTTCTTTATGCAGAGAAAATACGTGACGAGTTAAAAGCCGCTGGGTTTAGGGCTAAAGTTGATGACAAATCAGAAAGTATGCAAAAGAAAATTCGTAATGCCGAACTTGAAAAGATTCCTTATATGCTAATAGTTGGTGAAAGTGAACGATCGAACAATGCAGTATCCGTAAGATCATTAACCGAAAAAGACAAAGGTCTAATGAGCGTTCCCGAACTTATCGAAATGTTGAATTCTCAGATCAAATCTGAAAAGAAAACAAATTAACTAAATTTTTATCTTTCTCAAAATAGTAAACTATAGAAACAATCGATACCAAAGGTATCAGCCCAAACGTCCGGTCTATCAGGGTAAGTATAGACGGAATGAATATATAAAAGTTCCTACAGTTATGGTCATTGACGAAAGTAATGATAACGTTGGTGAGATGTCAACTCAAGATGCCATTTCCCTTGCAAAGGAGCGTGAACTTGATTTGGTTGAAGTTGCTCCAAAGGCCAATCCGCCTGTTTGTAAGCTTATTCAGTGGTCAAAATTTCAGTATCAGCAACAAAAAAAGGAAAAGAAAAATAAAGGTAAGGAAAAAAAACTTAAAGAAATGCGATTTAAAACAGGGATAGGCTTACCTGACCTTGAGAGAAAGGTCGAAAATGCCAAAGAATTTTTAGAAAAAGGTCATGCCGTAAAAATAACTCTCATGAGTTCAAGAAAGGCAATTAAAAGATCAATGGACGATATTTTTGCCGATTTGTTGACTTATTTTGAGGGGTATAGTAAGATATCCGACGTTCAGAAAGGCAGACGCCAAATAGGTGTAATTTTTAAAAAAACACAAAGTGTCAAAAGTACGGACAACAATAGCAAAGCGACTAATGAAGACAAAACCTCGGGGGGGAAAGAAGCCTAAGGTTACTTATATAAAGGCTGGTGGAAAACACCTGCTCTCAAGGAAAAACCCAGTTCGACGTAGGCGACTTTCCGACAAAAAACGAACTCTCCGGGGATCTGTTGCCAAAATTTTTAAAAATGTAATTTAATAGCTACTCTTAATGCGAGTCAAAGGTGGTTACACTAAAAGAAGAAAGCATAAAAAGATTCTAAGTGCAACTAAAGGTTACCGAATGACCAAAAACCGACTTTATAAGGTTGCACACGAAGCCTATATGCATGCTGGTCAGTACTCTTTTCGGGATAGGCAAAGGCGTGGTGCACAGGCTAGAAGAGTCTGGATTGAGCGACTTAACGCTGCATTAAAGGCTGTGGGTCTTAAGTATAGTACATTTATGTCCGACTATTCAAAGGCTGGTTTTAAACTTAATCGAAAGATCCTTTCAGAACTTGCTGCTACTCAACCTGCCGTATTTGAAAAAGTCGTTGCTGCAGTAAAGTAAATAGAGTAGATACAGGGTTTTAACCTACGTTCACAGCTGTTGATTTCTCTTTTCTACATCTGATACTATGTGGTTAATAATTTCATCATCCTTTGGATGGCTTTCATGTCTTTTAAAAAACTCAAAAAATTTCTTCTTTCCGAAATCAAACTCCCTTTAAAACTAAAAATTATTTTAAGGCCGGTGGCTATAGTTATATCTATCATCATACTAGCCTTTACTATTTTTATGCTTGTCTCTATTGTAAACGAATTATATGAATTAGATTCAACAATATATGAAGCCAAATCAAATATACTAGAGGAGCTTGAGAAAATTACGACAAGTCTTTCTTACGAAGATAATACAGATTCGTTGAGTAGCTCCAGCTGCCCTGAATACATATTGGAAAACGAACCACTTCGGTTTTCATCACACAATATTTTAAATGACAGTAAGTATACTCAGAATACCTTAATTTATCCTTCCACCCAAAAAGTAGGCTGGTCCGAACTTGTGATCTGGGACGAGGGCGGATATTACTGGGAATCAGAACCATTCTTGTTTTGTGCAACTGGCGTTGATTGTCAAGACACCGGAATAGTAAGAGTAAGGGATATAAATAACGATTATTACAATGACTTTTCAATAGCAAACTGGTGGACTGGGTTAGGAGGTCACTGGACTGATATATATTTTGTATATAATCCGGAATCAAAAGGCTTTGATATGGTCACATTTATTTGGGAAGCAGACAAATTAACAGAAACAGGTTATACCTTTGATGAGGTGCTAGAAAAACAAGAGGTTGAACCGTATGTTACTGCATATCAATCCTTCGTGTCGTCCTGGGGTGAGATTACTATGAATTTTTCCGTATCTGGATTTAACATTGACCAATCAGTTTTGGAGAAGGAATACTCTTATGATGATGACTACTATATCCAAGGTCACGAGATTTCATTTGTAGCTAAAGACCCTGGTTCGGCTGAATTTGTTATACGATCCGTGGTTCGGATCATGGCTGATGGAAGTAGAGAATCCTTATAAAAGAATTGCTTCGATAATCGCTCGTACATGTAGGGATAAGTTAGAGACGGGTCCCTACATCTTTTGATACTTTGCATACAATTGCCCGCAAGCAGCATCGATTTCATCACCAAAGGATTGGCGTTTTGTAACTGAAATGTGTGCCTTTTTAAGCTCGTTCTCGAACCACTCAACAGTCTTTTGGTTGGACGGTTGATATTTCATGTTTTGGCTGGTTTCGTGATAGGAAATTAGGTTTACATGATATAGATAGGCAATCCTGCCACGATCTTTTATAAGCTTAATAAGTTCAGAAAGTGCTTTTTTGTCGTCGTTAATACCTTTTAGAAGTGTGTAGGCAATTAGCACTTTTCTTCTGTTTTTCTTAATATGATCGTCTAAAACTTTTATAACATCTGCAGTTTTATATTTACGTGCAACAGGCATTAGTTTTTCACGTTCATTTTGATTGGGGTGGTGCAACGAAAATGCAATATTAACCTGGGGAAACTTACGGATAAGCGAGATAAGTCCTGGAATTACACCAACTGTTGATACACTAATTCTTCGTTGTCCAAAGTTAAAGTAATTATCGGCAGTCAGAAGCTCAATTGCGGGGATGAGATTTGGATTTAAAAGCGGCTCACCCATGCCCATAAATGCAATACTGTTTACAGGTTGTGTCTTAAGATAAAAATATAATACCTGTCCGATAATTTCATCAATGGTTAAGTTTCGTTTTAGCCCAATTGTCCCAGTAGTACAAAATTTACAACCTAAACTACAGCCAACCTGAGATGATACACAAAGTGATTGCCAGGTTCGTTCTTCGTTTTTAAACATCATGCTAACTGTTTCAATTCTGTGTTTATCGAAAAGCTCAAATAAAGCTTTTTGGACTTGGGTGGATTTTGCAATATCAATAGGTTTAAGCGCTAGAATTTGTGGAAATTTTTGGATTAGATCCTCTCGTAAAGTCTTTGAAAGAGTTGTCATTTGGGAAAAATCGGTTACTTTGTTTTCAAATATTTCGTGCAGAATCTGCCTAAATCGATAATCCGGTTCTCCCTTTTCTTTTAGATACTCTTGTATTTGTGTAAAAACTGAATTTGTCATAGATATATTGTATCAATAATAGATATTACTTACTACTTGTTGTTTACGACTTACAGGATATCTGATATCATACAGGTAATAATTTTAATTCTTCTAAAAATGGCTGAAGAAGCAAAGAAGTTCAGTATCAAAAACCTGACTAAGACCCAAAAAATCTTAGGAATTGCAGGTATCGCAGTTGCACTAGTTGCCTTCTGTGGATTAGTAGTAGGAGTAGTTATGTACATGTTTGTACTTCCTCCAAGTGCTAACAAGGTCTGTAAGCATGTTATTGATCTTGCAGTTACCTACTACGAGGACGAATGGGATATGAGTAAGTCCGAGGCTATGGAAACAGTAGAAGATGCCATGGGAACTGTTAAAGAATGTGCCGAGGATCTAAAGAAAGAGCGCGAGGGTGATACTTGGAAGAAGCAACGAGAAGACTCAAAGTGTATTCTCGATGCCAAGGAATTCGAAGATATTTTCGATTGTGCAATGGACTTAGAATAGTTAACTAAATCCGGCTGCAAGTTTACTGCAGCCGGAAGTTAACCGTTTCACTTAATTTTCCTTTTTTGTGTTATAATTACCGTGTTATGAAAACGCTTCTTTTGATAAAGCCACTTAGTCCCTCTATGTGTTGAGTTTTCTTTTGATTTTTTACTTTCGTTAGAGTTACTGTAAGATTATTGATATACTTATGATAATTGTATTACGGATATATCTATAAATTTATGAATCAATAAAATGATTAAGATTTTTAACACGTTAACGCGCCAAAAAGAAGAATTTGTACCACTAAAAACGGGGAAAATAAGCTTTTACCAATGTGGACCAACCCTTTATTGGGTACAGCATATTGGAAACATGCGTGCAATGGTGGCTGCGGATATAGTTTCAAGAACGCTTATGGCTTTTGAATACGACGTGACTTTTGTTAGGAATTATACAGATGTGGGGCATTTGGTAAGCGATGCAGATACCGGTGAAGATAAAATGGAAAAAGGTGCAAAGCGAGAAGGTTTATCACCACAAGAAATTGCAAAAAAGTATCAGGATATTTTTGAAAAACATGTAGACAGTCTAAATATCAGGCCGCCAACTCATAAGCCGGCTGCCACAATGTATATTGACCAAATGATAGAACTGGTATCAATTCTTTTGGAAAAGGGCTATGCATATGTAACCTCAAAGGCAGTGTATTTTGATGTAAGCAAATTTAAAGACTACAACAAGTTAAATAGGCAAAGACTCGACCAGAATATAGAAGGTGCAGGATCTGGCGAAACAACTGACCCTGACAAGAAAAATCCCTTTGATTTTTCCCTTTGGTTATTTAAAACGGGCGACCATAAAAATGCAATTCAAACCTGGAAATCACCGTTTAAATCTTCTGAAGTTACAGATGGTGAAGGTTTTCCGGGTTGGCATGTTGAATGTAGCGCAATGTCCAAAGAACTTTTGGGTGATACAATCGATATTCACATGGGTGGGATCGAGCATATTCCTATTCATCATACAAATGAAATTGCTCAAAGTGAAGCCGCATCCGGCAAGATATTCGTAAACTATTGGATTCATAATGAACACCTGACTGTAGATGGTGCAAAAATGTCAAAATCCGAAGGAACAAGTTATTCACTTGATGATGTAATTGCAAAAGGATATCATCCACTTGATCTACGTTACTTTTTCTTATTAGCACATTATCGGTCTAAACAGAATTTTACTTGGGATGCACTTTCAGCCGCTCAAACAGCAAGAACTCGACTACTTGCTAAAACTACACAAATATTCACAGACGTCTCAAAACAGGGTGAGCTCACACTTGATATTACAAATAATAAATATATGCACGAAATAATGGCAAGTCTAGGAGACGACTTTGACACTCCCAAGGCTCTGGCAACTCTTTGGAAGCTTTTACGTGATGATACAGTTAATTCTGCAGAGAAGCTTGGTGTGTTGCTCTCTGTTGATCAGGTTTCTGCAGTAGGTATAACCGAATGTGTAGATAAGCTGTCATCACTTTCTGATGAGTTCATTTCTCAGGTTGAAAATATAATAGACGAACGAACGAAAGCTCGAAAATCAAAGGATTTTGCCACAGCTGATAAACTTCGAGATCAACTTAATACGTTAGGAGTTTCGATTATGGACTCCACAGAAGATAGTGAGTGGACTATAAAAAACGATAATCGTGACGAACAACGATAAAAATCAAAGAGTGGGTAATAAGTATTGGCGGTATGTGTCGGACGTGGTATAATAAGGTGCCATGACAAAGACATTTCAAGAAATCGTTGAAACACTTAACAATTACTGGAGTAAACAGGGTTGTAATGTTGTTTATCCATATGGATCCGAGGTAGGTGCTGCAACATTTAATCCGCATACAGTTCTTGGATCTGTGCTTTTCCCCGAGTGGAATGTCTGTTATATTGAGCCGTCTCATCGACCGTCCGATGGTCGATATGGTGAGAACCCATTTAGAATGCAATATTATTTTCAGTATCAGGTGATTTTAAAACCGATTCCGGAAAACAACATTGACATTTATATAAAAAGCCTGGATACACTTGGCTTTGATACAGCCAAGCATGACATACGATTGGTTGAAGATAATTGGGAGTCTCCGTCAATTGGCGCCAGTGGACTTGGGTGGGAAATATGGTATGACGGTATGGAAGTCTCACAATATACATATTTTCAACAATTGGGTGGAAAACAATTAAAATCTCCTGCCTTGGAAATTACATACGGACTCGAACGAATTGCAATGTATTTGCAGGACAAGAAACATTTTAGAGATATTGAATGGGGAAAGGGTGTAAGCTATGGTGATATATTTGTGTCACAGGAAAAGGATTTTTCAAAATATAACTTTGAGGTAGCGAATATATCGTCTCTACGCAAATTGTTTGACCTCTATGAGTCCGAGGCTGAAAACGCTTTAAAATCCGAACTTTATCGTGTGGCATATGATTATGTTCTAAAAATGTCGCATGTGTTTAATATTCTTGATGCACGTGGGGCTGTTGGCCCTTCTGAAAGATATAACACTTTTTCGAAAATGCGTACGATTGTTAGTAAAGTAATAGATAAAATTGCAAAATAACTGATGGACTACATTGTTGAATTTGGGGTAGAAGAAATTCCCGCAAAGGCATGTGACTCTGCACGTAGACAGCTTAAAGGCGGTGTTTTACAACGACTTCTAACAAAATATAATATATCTACCACGGGGACCGAGGTTTACGTGACTCCTAGAAGAATCGCCGTGATAATAAAAGGGCTTGATATCTCAACCGATAACAAGTTCGTTGTTGGCCCATTAATAAAAGATTCAA
The DNA here is from genome assembly GCA_016927995.1 of Candidatus Dojkabacteria bacterium. NCBI lineage: Bacteria > Candidatus Dojkabacteria bacterium. The sequence continues at coordinate 3,933 of JAFGLO010000009.1, read as the reverse complement.
TTACCGAAGGTAGAATAAACGAACGTGGTAAAAAATTTGCACTATCATACGGTATTTCTTTGCGAAAACTTAAAAAAACCGAGATTAACGGGAAGAAATACCTTGCTATTCCAAAGGATATAAAACAAATACTTTCAGAAAAACTCGAGAGTTTAAGTACTGATATTATTAAGAGTCTCTCTTTTCAACACATGATGATTTGGAAAGAAGGCGGTATCAAATTTATTAGACCTATTCGTTGGATCACGACTGTACTTGATACGGTTCCTGTTACTTTTACCTTTGCAGGCGTTACAGCTTCAACACTTTCATATGGAGCCAGATTTTCCGGAGGAGTTAAAGTTCGAATTAAAACACCCAGAGAGTATGCCAAAACTTTACGAACATACGATGTAGTCGTCGATGTAAGCGAAAGAAAACAGCTTATCTGTTCGCAGATCGACGAAATTGAAAAGAAACGTAAGGTTAAGGTTAATGTTGATCTCAACCTACTTGACACGGTTACAGATCTTGTTGAGTTTCCAATTGTAATAATGGGTGAGTTTGATCAAAGATTTCTTAAGTTACCTAGTGAGGTAGTTACTCAGGTACTATCTCATCATCAGAAGGCATTTTCCGTAAAGAAAGATGGTAAGCCGGCTGCTTACTTTGTTGCTGTAATGAATCAAAAGAAAGAGAATCAAAAGGAAATTACAGCTGGATATGAAAAAATAATAAATGCCAGACTTTCCGATGCAGAGTTTTATTATACGGCTGATAGGTCAAAATCAATTGATGACTTTAAATCTAAAACAAAGGATATTATTATTCACGAGAAGATTGGAAACATTCCGGACGTTGTCATGAAAATGCAAAAAGCCGTAGGTCGTATAAATAAAATATTTAAGCTCCCCGAAAAAAACTTGATCGTATGTAAAAACGCTCTTGATATTTCATTGTTTGACCTTGGGACTCAAGTTGTTACCGAATTTAACTCGTTGCAAGGGAAAATAGGTTCAATCTATGCGAAACAGAGAAAAGTTCCGGCAACAGTTGCAAATATCATTGAAGATATGACTTATCCGCGATTTTCCGGTGACAGACTTCCCGAGACTAAAGAGGGTGTTTTCTGTTCGTTTTTATACAAATGGGTAATGCTAAATGAGTACCTTAAAGCCGGATTTGAAATAAAAGGAAATTATGATCCCGTTGGGATTAGAAGATTAGTTGCGGGGTTAGTCGAACTTGTTATTGGAAAAGAAATCGATGTGACCTTAGCTGATCTACTAACTGATGTTAAACCGGAATATCTGAAATCACTTATTGAAACAAGGGTTACAACATACTGGAAAGGACTTGGAATTTCAACAAATCTTATAAATCAGAATCTAAAGCAGCTTGATAAAGTTTCTATAATTTCTGCAAATAAAACAACATTGGCTCTAGCCGAATTGCACGACAAAGCATCCGGTTGGTTTTCTGACCTTAGAGAGGTTGTAAAACGTGTTAACAACGTAATAGAGAGAAGTAACGTTAAGCCTGCCGAAAACTTTTCTGCTGCCGATATCAAAAACCCGGAAACCAAGAAACTGTATTCAATTATTCGAGGAGTAAAAATCGACAAATCTGACATTGTTAACTACTATTGGAATTTATCAAAACTTACGCCTGAAATAAATAACTACTTTAATAAAGTAATGGTAGTCGATAAAGATAAAAAGATTGCTGTCCAGAATGTCACTGTGCTTAACGAATTTAGGATGCTTGTTAAGGACTTGTTGGGTTAGTAAAAATTTGTCAGGACAAGTTGACTTTTAGTCCAAACTTAGTGATTATATCATACGTATAAATCTTTAATTGGCAAAACATGGAATTAATCACGACATGGCTTAACTATGTAATTGAAAATTACGGATATGTCGGTATATTCATTGCAATAGCACTTGAATCCGTTATTGTACCTATCCCTTCCGAAATTGTAATGGCGCTTGTAGGATATATGGCATATCGAGGTAGTGTAAATATTTTCTTTGCCAGTTTTGCAGGGGCTTTAGGAACCGTTGTTGGATGTTTAATAATTTATGTTTTGGGTTATTATCTGGGGGATCAGCTTATTCCCAAAGTGGGCAAGTATTTAGGGATCTCCAATGACGATTACCAAAAAGTCAAGGAAAAGTTTAATAAAATGGGTGAAAAGGCTGTTCTTTTTTCGCAGGTTATTCCTGCAGTACGCTCACTGATTGCTGCGCCGGCAGGTGTTGCACGAATGAATATTGTTCGCTTTGTACTTAGTGTGTTTACAGGTGCGTTTTTATGGTGTCTTTTTCTTTCGGTAATTGGAATGACATTTGGCGATAACTGGGAAAAATTTGCCGGAATTCTTGATCGAGTTGAGAATGTTATATATTTAATTCTTGCACTAATTGTTATTGCCGTTTTTATATATCTGCTAATACGAAAACGTAAGCAGACTAAGTTAACAACAAAAAAATGAGAATTATTAGAAATTGGATCTGCTTTGCGCTTTTGGCTCTTATGTTCTTAGGAACATTTATAATTGCTCCCGTATATGTCTTCTCAAGACTTTTAACTAGAGACAATATGAAAAGCCTGCTACATAAATTGCCGGTAGATGAAAAGATAGAAGAGTTATTAATCGGTACTGGTCTTAGTTTACAATCCGGACTACCCGACGAGCTCTCAAATAAAATAGTTACAAGCGCAGTAAAAGCAGCCGATTTAGAGTCCCTTGAAAATCAATTAGTGGATAAAGTTTGGGACTATATTGAAACGGGGGAAGAAGCTGTTTTAACCGTTGACCCGGTACCGGGTGACAATCTGAATATCCCAATAGAAATAATGAAGATAAATAAAGAGAATGGTCCTGTAGAAAAGATAAGAACCGTACATAAAATACTTGGTTATATTGAACTTTTATTTTTTGTTTTTGTGGGAGTTTTGGGACTTTTGATACTTATCATTTTCCCTGGAAACAAGTTATTTTCACTTGTGCTTTCAGCACTTTTTGCTTCTTTAGGAACAATGTTATCGTACGGAATTCTTTGGATGGTTAAGCGAAGTGCAGGTAGTATTGTAAATACCCTTGTCGAGAGGTATTCGGACAACCTAAGCGAAATATTAAAAACTGACGTTATATCGTTTGATCCGGTTAAAAATCTTACCGAGATTGGAACCGAATTTTTGCAAAAGTTTTTAGACCTTGTTAACCCTGAATACATCAGACTGGTTGCAATCTTATGCGGATCCGTATTTATATTTTTATTCTTGATGCTTGTTGCTTGGGTAATTAAGAAGGGGTTTGGTGCTATTAGAACACAGGAAGAATCGTCTACAACGACCGATAAAGATACTGAAAATGATTATGATGACAGTTCCGATAGCACAGATAATTCTAAAGATCCCAACATCGAAATTAATGACGAATTTAATGATGAAATAGGCAAAGAATCGGTTAGTTCTTCGTCAAATGTGGTATCATACGATGATCAAAAGATTAGAAAGGTTAAACGCAGCGGTGAAATTCGATTTGAATAACAAGTTATTACAACTGCGGCGGATATTTGGTAACAACTTGATGTAAATAAACGGATAAATAGTGAATCCATATAGACAGTAAAGGTGACGTAGCCAAGTGGTAAGGCAGCGGTTTGCAAAACCGCCATACGCGGGTTCGATCCCCGCCGTCACCTTTTTCATTTTCAATTTGTTATCAATACGTCGGTTTAAACCTGTCCCTACAGATAGGAATATGATAAAATTTCAACCAGTAATGCCGTCGTGGTGAAATTGGTATACACGAGGGACTTAAAATCCCTTCTCCGCAAGGAGGTGTGGGTTCGATTCCCACCGACGGCAGTTTGTTCTTTAATAGGGTTCGTCGGTGGGAGTAATGGTTAACTCTTTCTGTCCGCTGTAATCATTGTTATTACAGCT
>JAFGLO010000008.1 GCA_016927995.1 Candidatus Dojkabacteria bacterium | reverse complement strand
TGTAATTCCGCTCGATACATGTGCCGTGAACAATGGGTCACTCTCGGCATATGAGGTTAAATATCCGGCCGATGAATGGTCACCCCAGCCGTATGCTGTATTCCAGTTGGTAATGTCAGTACCCGTAATTCCACTTGATACATGTGCTGTAAACAATGGATCACTCTCGGCCGACATAGCCGTAAGATATCCCATTGTTGAATGGTCACCCCAACCGTATGCTGTGTTCCAGTTGGTAATATTTGCTCCGGTTATTCCTGAAGCCACTGATCCAGTATAAACCGGGTCAACCTCACCGACCAAAGCCACACTAATCCATGTCGCATTACCAGACCCGTCTGTTGACAAAACATATCCCGGAACAGCACCAGTAGGCATTCTAAGTCCTTCTACTGTAAGTGTTCCGCCTATATTAACAGCACGTATTGTTGACAATCCTGCAGGACCGTTACTCCACAAACCGATTACACCAGTCTCAAGGTCATACACAACCATATCAAGCTGGTTTAACGAAGCCGTAATTGTTTGATAATCAGTTAAATAGTTATCCTCTGTATATCTTCTTGGACCAATAATTGAATTGACAAGGCTTACTCCACGAATAGCGAGATCATTTACGTATAAATTACCACTTTCAGTAATTCTAAAGGTATCACTTCCTATTCTCTCAACATAGATATAATCGTCGGTTATTTCCCACAAACCGTCTTCCGAAATACCGGGGGGACCTTCCGGACCAACATAATACTCGTTTGTACTTACTTCATTAAAAACTTCGGCCAGAATATCGTTTTGAATTTCGCGTAATACTTCCTTTGAGACCTGCCCACTTGCAGACTTATCGATTAACTCCCTAACTGATGCTATCTCCTTTGATTGTTTGTACCAAAGATAACCAATTGATCCCAGCATAAACAACAGAACAATTACGAGGATTGTGAGTGGCAGTTGACTTCCACTTTGTCGTTTTGGCTTACCGTTTGAGTCCATGGAATATCTCAAAAATTTCTCTATGCTATATAGCTTAACATACTATTAAATTTAATCAAACCCCCAATTTTATCTCATCCAAAGTCGTTACCTGTTCTGGACTTTTATCAAGTCTGTTAAACTCAATAAGTCTAGGGAATCTTAGGCTGTATCCACTACTATGCACATCACTTTTGGAAATTTCATCAGCCTCAACAACACATACAATGGTGGGTTCAACCAAAACATCGGGTATCAGTACCTTTGGGATAACTAGTTGTCTATTATCAAAAGTTGAGTTTGGGGTAGTTAAGCTAACGGGAATTGCAATCTTGTCGAGCTGGTTTTTTATTTTCATAAGTTCTGCATCGGTGATTCCCGTACCGATCTTTGCAATGGTAAGAAATCTTGACGTGTTGGAATCGTAAATTCCTGTAAGAATTGCCCCAATCCCCTGCTTAGCACGTTTCCCACGACCAGCATAATACCCAAGCACAACCACGTCGAGTGTATCTTTAAAATCCTTGCTCGTTGATTTTTTAAGCTTTATCCATTCAAAATTGCGCAGACCAGGCTGATAAAAACTTTCAGGATTTTTTGCAATAACTCCCTCCAAACCTTTAGAAATATATTGAGAAAACAATTTCTCGAGATGCTTGGTACTAGAAACAATACTGTATGGAGATGTAATGATTTTAGAATTTCTGTCTTTTAATATTTGGTCTAGCAATTTTAGCCGCTCATAGTTGCCAACTTTCAAAAGTGACTTTCCGTTAAGAAAAATAACGTCAAAAGCATACATATTAACCGGGACCTGCTCTTTAGTCTTTGCAATATCATATTTACGCTTACGTTTTACTGTTTCCTGAAAGCTAGAGAATTTCCCCGATTTATCAACACCTATTACTTCACAATCAAAAACTGCACTTTTAAAATTAAACTTTTGAATCTCCTCGACCAATTCCGGGAAAAGCGTTGTAATATCATCAAGCCTGCGTGAAAAAAACTTTATTAGATTACTATTTCCGGCCGGTTCGGAAAACAAGCCCACAAAGTTTCGCTTGTTAATATAATTAACCCACGGTCGATAAAATTTCTCCTCCTTAAGACCCTTTCCGTTCAATTGTTTAGTATTCCTATCCAGTATATGTACCTGACATCTCATTCCGTCATATTTGGGCTGTAGAATAATCTTATCATATCTATCCATTATGTCTTTGCCTGTTTTTGCACGCTCAACCAGCTGTGAAGCTATTGGAGTTCCCGGAGAAACCTCTATTTTTCTAATCCCTCTAATTCCCTTGGTCAATGCGATTGCAGAAACATAACCAATATCGGAACACACACCATACGAATAATCTAAATCCTCCGAAAAGTCATCTCCCAAAATACCGTTAAGTGCGGCAAGCACCGTTCTGTCATTACATCCAAGCCTGAGTCTACCTGATACAAGTCTGGCAACAAATTTTTTGGATAATCTGTCGAGCCGTTCTAAAAGCCGAATCAAAAGGTGTTGCTTTACTTCTACCGACCCTTTTCCTTCCGTCTTTACAATCTCCCAAAGAAGGTTGTAAACGGTTGCTATATCGATTTTCGTATCGGTATTACCTTTATCGACTTCAACAATAACGTTACCAACGTCGCCAAGTTTTTTGTACAAAGCATTCACATTATCTTGCGGATAAAGCTTTGCTATTGCCTTTATTACACTCTTGGTCGACATTTCGAACTCCGATGTTACAAACTTCGGAGCAATACGCCCTGTTAAAAGATAACTTATTATTGCAATATCATTATGCTCTAATTCACTCAAAAGAGAGGTAATTAACGAAGTCATTTCTAGTCGTGAAGCGGTAACTTCTATTTTTTGGAGATAATTTGAGATGTTGCTAAATCTCATTCCCTAAAAGAAAAAACTTTTATAAACTTTTTCCTGTACTCGTTCATTTTTTCCATCATTTTGTCGAGAACAATGTCATTCTCGATCCAAAGTATAACAAGATATACAAATCCACCAAATACAGCGGCTATTGCCATGATTACAATCGTATCAAGCGTTCTTGTAACTTCCAATGCACCTGATCTATTTTGTAGGTAATCGAGAATAAAGAATACTGCACCCGCCATAAATCCGGCAGCAACAATTTTCTTTGTAAGTCCGGGCAAAATTCCTCCGGTGGTAAATTTGAGTCGCTTCTTCGAAATAAAGTAAAGTACGGAACACTCAAACCCAAGAGAAACCGTTAACGCCAAACCCAATCCACCAAGAGATGAAAGTGCAATGTCTCGAGTAAAAAACCAGGTCCAAAGATTACTCAACGTTTCAAAGATCCCGGAAATACTGCTTATATCAATAATTGCCCATAGACTTCTCCAACCGTAAAAGTGACTAAAAAAGTTTGTAAACAAAATATTTAAAACAATGTTAATAATTGTGGTTCCTATTGTCACAAGAAATGGTGTGAATGTGTCCTCTAAAGCATAAAAGATTCTTAAAATTAACATTAATGTCGACTGAAAAACAATTGCTATTGCCAAAAGTGCAAATATCCAAGATGTTACAATGACCGACCACCAGTCAAATTCACCTGTACTTAGAAATATACGAATAATACCAACTCTAAGAATTATTATAATAACTGCAATCGGAATTGTCGTAAAGAATATTGCATCAAGTCCCATTAAAAATTTGGTTCTAAGCTCGCTAAAATTCTTCTCGTGTACAAGTCGAGCAAACGGCTGAAACATCGCCTGTGCGAGCGAATGTCCTATAATTGTCGACGGTAAAAGAAAAAGTTGGAACGCATATTGATATGCACTTAATGCACCGGTACTTATTTCCAGACAGAGTGCGGTAGCGTGAGTGATTACAACATTTTCAAGGGCCAGCCCCATGACACGCGGCAACGACTGTACAAACATATATTTTATGTCATCAAGCAAGCGCTTAGAATTAACCCGAAGTTTGTAACCTAATTTTATAATCCCGGGAAGCTGGATTAGCAAATGCAATACACTTCCTAACAAACTTCCCCAAACAAGCCCCCAAATTGGCGGATCGAAGAACTTTGACAAAGTCGCCGCACCAAACATAAGGGCAAGTGTATGAATCGGTAAAGATAACGATGAAATAAAGAACATATCATATACTTGAAGTGCTGCAGTAAGAATATTGCTAATACTAAGTATTAAGGGAATGAATGAAAGGTAACGAATCATGTTGGTTAAAAGCGCAAGATCATAGGCTTCTTTTACGCTTGTTGCATTAATATAAAGTTGGGCAATCCATGGTGCAAGAATAACCGTTAAAAGACTTACAATCCCAAATAAGACACTAAATAGAAACAGTAATCCGTTTAATGATTCAAAAAATCTGGAGTCTGATTTGTGCTTGCGTTTGCTTAAGAGTGGCAACATTGCAGAAGTTAAAGTTCCAGCCACAAGCGATTGAAAAAGTGCGTCAGGAATTCTGTTTGCGGCTAAAAAAGTGTCATACTCTACCGAAGTACCAAAGTTATGAGCAATAATACGAACCTTTAAAAACCCAAGCAACTTGGTAACAATAAGAATTCCGGTTACAACAAAGACTGTTGCCGATACCGTCTTTTGCTTTGAAAACAAAAGATTAAAAAAATTTTTAAGTCTTGCCATGGCTGTAGTATATACAGTAAAGTCCAGGTAGTCTAGATGGTTCCAGGTTTAAATTTTTCTCACCTTTAAGCTTTTGTTTATGATAAAGCTTCCCTTTTCGGTTGGTTTAATTTCAATACCCGTCCGACTAAATTCAACAGGCTCGTAACGAGTATCTTCTACTTTAAGAATATACCTTTGCGCCGGGACCAAAAAAGAATATCTACCCTGCGAATCGGTAAAACGTTCTGATACTGCCTTTCCGAACTCTGCCTCATACAAAACAAGTCTAACACCATCCACGGGACTACCATTTACATCCTTAACAAATCCCCATCTGTTGCCGACTCCGGTAGTTAAAAATAAACTTATCGACAGCACAGCTAAGTTTATAAGCATCATTATTAAATTCAGTCTGTTTGAAACCATAAAGTAGGCAGCCATACTTATCGTTGTCGCAAAAATTAAAAGTGGCAAGCTTATTTTAGTTATAAAAGATGAAACTATCGAGGTTATCGTTCTTAACTTGGCACCAAATTTCGAAGGCATAACCGGATCTAAAGGAATGTTAACATTAAGGATTGTTTTGTCTGAACTTGTCTTAAGCTCGGTACCCCTATACACATCTAGCAAAGGTCCATCTGTTGAACCAAGAATAATCTTTGAGGGGAATACAAATCCTGCCTTGGAAACCTGTAATCTATAATTACCCTGTGGTATTTCAAACATAAAGACACCGTTATTGTCAGTTACGGCTGTTTCAACAAGTTTTTCACCTAAGAATAACCTAACAATCGCCAAACTAATCGGACTCTTTTTTAATGAATTGTATACGACTCCAAGCCTCTTTCGCTTTTTACCAACAACAAACAGATTTAAAATCGACGAGGAAATATGCTGCATCAATGCAGGCGTGTCCGTAAATGTAAATCCAGTCATATATGCCGCAGTAGTTGCTGAAGTCAAAATAGATAACCCAGCCATGATTCCTGACGTACCCTCTGCAGCCAAAACAGAGCCAAGTTCTTTGCTTATAATTTCCCGAGTAGTTTTGTAAGAATCGCTGGATAACTTCTCTCCCTCTTCATCGAAGGCTGCCTTCGCATTGTTCTCGTCAAATAGGAATGGATTTTCATTTTCGTATTCTTCCCAGATTGACGGCTCCGTGACGGGTACCTCGGCCCCGCCATACCCCGAACACGCACTTGTATCATAGCTTATACAATTGGAAGCGCATCTTAAAGTACCCTCCCCCAGGGAAAGCAGTTGACAGGTCATTCCCGAAAGATTTGTACCGTCACATACTTCACCCGAATCTATTTGTCCATTTCCACACATACCTATATATCCTCTCCGAAAGGGATCTAACGCCACAGGATCTGTACAGAAAAATGTATTAATTTGACAAGCTGAACTACACCGCAAGTGTCCGGACGGCAAACCAAACGATCCACAGGTTAGCCCACCAAAGTTAGTTCCATCACATGTCTCACCCCTATCAATAATACCATTACCACAATTGGTAACAGGATCAATTATTAAACATGCCGTTGTGTCGAAACCACTACAGTCAGCAGCACACGCTAGCGTTCCAAAATAAAAATCGGTATCGGTATCGTAATAAGAGCAAGTTCTACCTGCCAGGTTTGTACCATCACAAACTTCGGTTCCCTCTATAACATTGTTCCCACAAAACTGAAGCGGAACAAATCCCATGTCTACAAAATATAACCTGACCGGCGGATCAAAACTATACGTATAAGGGTCAGATTCCGGAAAATCATTCGTTAGATTTGTTGCATTTGAAACAAATGCAATATAATTACCATTTGCAGAGATACTTGCACTATCCGTCCATCCGTTGATTGTATTACCAACCGACGCCCTACTAACAAGATATGTTTCACTCGAAACAACATCTCTTATGTAAAGATTGCGTTCACCCCAAGTGTTAATAAACCCGGGCACAAGATTATCGGCATCCGAACTAAATATTATGTATCTTCCATCATTGGAGATCGCTCTATCAAAATCTGTAAAATCGTTGGAAGTACCATTTGATCCCTCGCCTTCTGAATTTACTGAAACTATTGTGGTTAAATCTGTAAGCGTATCCCTTAGGTAAACGTGTGAATTCCATTCGACGTGATAAGCACCAAACGCAACATATCTACCGTCATATGAAATCTGCACCGTATACGCACCAAATTCAAACTCCAGACCATTCTCGTCAAATGATATCCTTTGAGTCTCTCCGGTCACTCTGTTATGCAGAAAAACATCAGAATTACCGTTGAAATCATCATCCACAATGTTGGTAGCGGCGGAAGAAAACACAATAAAGTTTCCATCACCGGAAATACTCGAATACATTACTTCGGCATCACTTTGTTCACCAAGTGGGGAAACATTAACACGTGTGGTCGTACCGCTTACTCTGTCTCGCAAAAAAAGATCGGTAAGCCCATTCGTATCATTATCAACCAAAGTCGTAGCATCCGACCTGAAGATAACGTAACGACCATCATCCGAAATATCAAGCCCATAGCTAGATGAGTCACTTTGTGTCCCGCTACTACTTACGGAAACCATCTCGATGGTACTCGTTTCCAAGTCTTTTATAAACACGTCAGCAAAATTGTTTGTATCAATGTCTACAAAATTGGTAGCCTCTGAGCTAAAGACAACATACCTGCCATTTCCCGAAATCTTAGGGGGACTAGAGGAATCATTATCGCCTTGCTCTCCTGAAGATGATGTCGAAACAAGTGTATAAGTTTCATTGATCATATCTTTTACAAAAATATCACTGCAATAGTTTATATCGTCATTCACAAAATTTGTTGCATCAGACCAAAATGCAAGATACCGACCATCTGAAGACAATGAGTTTCCCATAACATCTCCGTCGGGTTCGGTAGTACTGTACCCAATTACTGAAGTCGTAGAAGACTGAACATCACGAATGTATACATCTGTTTTCCCAGGATACAGGTTATTCAAAATCAAGTTGGTTGCCATTGAGTCAAATACAATGTATTGACCATCTGCAGAGATTGCCGGATTACTGGACATATCATCGGAATCCACGCCTTCCGTGGAAATAGACATTCTTAAAACGGCACCTGTGGAAATATCCTTTCTAAAAATGTCATAAGTTCCATTTGCATCACCAGGAACATATTCCGAACTTGGACTCATAAAGACAACGTATTGGGCATTTGCCGAAATGACCGCCGAATATGTTTCAGTACTAATTTCCCCACCACTGGAATCAGTTGATAACCTTGTGAAAGTTCCAGTAACCAGGTCTTTCATAAAAACATCAGTTTGCCCGTTAGAATCACTAGGAACAAAAAGTGCACATTGCGATGTAAACACAACATATCTACCATCTGAAGACAAGGAAGCTCCGTGTGAACCTACACTACATTCTGCACCCGACATCTCCCGTGAAACCAAAACCGTTGTTCCCTCGTCAAGGTCACGAACAAACACATTAGAATAATAATTGCTAACTTCGTCGGTTAAACCATAACCTTCGAATGCAACGTACCTACCGTTTGCCGAGATAAAAGGCACGTCAGCATCATGTTCATTTTCACTTCCATCCGCATGCACCGAGACTCTTGAAATAACGCCCGTACCCATTTCCTTTACAAAGACATCAACATGATAATTTTCATCGCCTTCAACATGGTCGGGATACGAAGAAGAGAAAGCAATTCTGGATCCATCATAAGAGATACTCGGAGAACCGGCAAAACCGTAATATTCACCTCCGGTACGATCACTAATTGTATTAGAAACCAACGATATCGTTCCTGTGACCATATCCCTTACAAATACGTCTTCCCAACTTCCCATAGACCCGGGTAATGAAGAACTATCGGATTGAAAAACTATATATCTGCCGTTTCCCGAAATTTCAGGATTACTACAGGGTTCTGGATATCCACCCACGCCAATACATACATATTCATACGTTCCGTTAAGCCTATCAACTCTAATTATGGTATCATCGAGTTGGATGGCTACATATCGACCATCAGCAGAAATCGAAGGAAAGTACGTTGAATAAGAGAATTGGACCAACTTTGGTGATGTCTGTGATGCCAATACTATTTCTCGAGGGTATGTACCCCCGCTTAAAACATCTTGTTTGGGGTCTTTATTTGACTTCGGAAGGTTAGGAATTAATAGTATAAAAAACAGAACCAAGGTTGCAAATGCCACCCAAGCTAATCGCTTTTTGTTGGAGTTTGTCATAACTATAAGGTAATTCTTAAAATTATTCTTAATGATTTGTTCAATGTTAGACTATCCTTAAGCACGTTGCAAATAACTGTGTATGTGGATAGATACTCACTATTATTTTTCGGTCCATGGTCCGCAGTCTACATTCAACGGCACATTCAAATTTACTGAATTTTCCATTATTTTCTCACAGCCCATTGAAACATCTTTAACTACATCATCCGCTATTTCCAAAACAAGCTCATCGTGAATCTGAAGCAAAATGAAAGCCTTAGTGGGATATTTCTTTCTTAAAAACTTGTGTACATTAATCATGGCAAGCTTCATAATGTCAGCCGCAGTCCCTTGAATTGGCATATTCATTGCCTCACGGGTTGCACGCAAAAGCATCTGCTTATTTCCCGAGCCTAAATACGGCATATACCTTCTACGTCCAAAGGCCGTTTCTACATAACCGGTTTCCTTTGCCGTTAAAACTAAATCATTAAAGAAAATCTTAACCCCCTCATAATCCTCAAAATATTCCTGTATATATTCCGCAGCTTTCCCAGTATCAATTTTTAAAGCCTTGGCAAGCCCAAAGGGCGAAAGTCCATAAATGATCCCAAAATTAATGGTTTTACCAACTCTACGTTCCGCTTTTGATACATCTTTAATATCCTTGTCAAAGATACGAGCAGCTGTTGAAGCATGAATATCCAGATTGTTTTTAAAGTCTTTTACAAGCGCTTTATCATTTGAAAAATACGCAAGCACTCGAAGCTCAATCTGTGAATAATCCATTGTTATAAGCTTAAACCCTTTTCTTGGAACAAATAACTTTCTAAAATCCCGCCCAAGCTCGCTTTTTATTGGAATGTTCTGCAAATTTGGGTTAACGGAAGAAAGTCTTCCCGTTATAACAGCAGTTTGTCTATAGTCGGTGTGAATAACATTATATTCACCTTCAGTATTTAAGAACTTCTCAAATCCTTTCACGTACGTCGAATACATTTTACTAAGTTCTCGGTGCTTAATAATTATTTCGACCACAGGATGATGTCCAACTAATTCCTCAAGAATTCCCGCCCGGGTCGAACGCTGCTTTCCACCGATTCCAAGCTCTTTAAACAAAACATCTGAAACCTGTTTGGGCGATGCTAGGTTAAATTCATGTCCAACAACTTTATATGCACTCTCTTCGAGCTCTCTAATTTCTTTCTCAAGTTTCTGTTGTAGCTTTTCGAGCCCATTTATGTCGACACATATTCCTCTATCCTCCATATCGCGCAGGGCTAATGCTGTTTCTTGCTCCATATTTAGAAGAGTCAAATGTATCGAGTTGTCGATAATTTTACGACCGGCTGCCTTTTCCCAAGTGTCTCTTACAAAACTTGTTACGTTCCAATCCTTGGTCTGGCTAGTCAAAAAAACATAAAGTTCGTCATAAATTTCAGCTGTATGAGTAAGCCATTGTTCTTTTAAAGAATCAGACCAATTTGAAAATCCACCCAACTGACCGATTTTTTGTGCAAATTCCGATTCTGTAAGATATGTCTTTTGAACAAGTTCTGCCGCAATTGTCTTAAGCAAATAATCACGCCTGCCGGGGTTATAAAGGTACGAAGCTAACATAAGATCATAGTACGCAAGCTGATCACTAGCTCGGTACATTGGTGAGCTTTCGGTTTGCCTTAGAAAAGCCGGCAAGTCATGAACTATTACCGTTCCACCACCCAGTTGTTTAACTACTCCACTACTTAACTGTTTCACTATTTCACTACTGTACGTGACTTTCTTATCTTGACAGGCCCAAAACGTTAATCTCGGCTCTTTCTTTTGGTCAAAAAGTGAATTTGCTACAACGGCAGGTTCGGATCCGCCAATGACCCCAATCGACACAGGCTTTTGGGGGTCAAATTGCTTTAACCACGTATCATATGAAACAAATTTGTATCCTGTTGTCCCTGAAAAGTCCTCTATATCTATATTTTCATTTATGTTGTAAAGCTTAAGTATGTTCTCAAGTGAACCCAAAAGACTTCTAAATCCAAATGATTGAAGTTTTTTTCTCGCCTTTACCGGATCAATATCATCCACAAGATAATTTTGCCACGACAGGTCAATATCAAGAGACGTTTCAAGTGTAGTTAGAAATTTACTTTCGTATGATTCCTGCTGGCTATCGACTAAAAGTTTTGCGTAACGTGGGTTAAATTCGTTTACCTTCTCTATATTTTCGTACATATTTTCAAGGCTTCCGAATTTTTCAACAAGTTCACGAGCGCCTTTCTGACCTATTCCTTTTACTCCCGGAATGTTATCCGACGAGTCTCCACAAATTGCAAGATAGTCATCAAAGTATTGTGGCTCAAAGTTATATTCTGACTTAAAGTTGTCTACAGTTATTATTTTTTGGTTTTTAAATGTACCGGTTATGTAAAGCATATCAACCTTTGTCGATACAGCCTGTTTTAAGTCTTTGTCGCCTGTTACAAGTAGCATCTTGGCGGGTTTGGTGACGGTTCCGTGGACAGGTTGAAAACCCGTCTCTACACCGTCTAACTTCTTGATAAATCCGCCATTTTCAAATTTTTCTGCAAATGTTCCTAAAAAATCATCGGCCTCGAAACCCTTTTCCCTATACATTGGAATATTGAATGCATCAAGAATGTCAAACAGGTAAGGATATTGTTCAATAAGTGATGCGTCGGTTTCTTTTCGCTGGGCTTTGTAATATGCAATCTTGGCCTTTCTAAAAGTCACCCTATCGTAATCAAAGGCTATTGCAAGATAGCGTGGTTTATATGTTTCAATTGCTTTAAAAAACATTGTCATAAATCCGTACACTGCGTTTACGATTGTGCCATCAGCCGTTGATAATGTTTGTGGATATGCGTAATATGCTCGAAAGAAAAGTGAGTTTCCATCGATTACTAAAAACAAGTCTTTTACCTTGGATTTTGCCATACAATCATTATACAGTGTAGAGAGGTGTTTGTAACCTGCCCCTATCCATGCTTTTGCCTTGTTTTGTATACTACGGGGTGTTATAATACCCTATATTATTACGTTACTAACCAAATAACTCCTCCAACCACATGGCAAAGACAGAATGTCATTCAATGACTGAAGAATTATGTTCTCAAACTAGGTTCTTAATAGAACTTTTATCCTTACCAACCATTATTGGGAGAGTAACTCCAGGAAATTATCAACAAACAATCCAAACTGGAAATAATGGGGAAGCTCATCCACGTACAATAACTACGGAGAATTGTGATCTTTTATTAATGGAACCCAACCCAGAGAGTGTTCTAACCTATAGAGTGATTGGAACATGTACATCAAAAACGGTGCAATACGATAGTACAGAAGCAGTCACAGAAGCGGCTGTTGACCTGCATGTGTCCTTAGATAATGTTAAATATATTTTTAGAATAACAAGATTGCCCGATTCACCATTTCAGATTAGTGTATATAAGGCTGGCATACCGGACTCAGATAAATTCGCTCACACACGCCCCCTGACTGATAATTCAGTATTTTCTTGCTGTGTATCACCCGACAGATTTATACATGTTCACAAAGGGCATGGATCATACGAAAATCCCGAACTCTTCTCCTCTCTTGTGGGTCTCTTTTACAAAATTGAGAAATTTAACGCTGCAAGTGTTACCGAAACTCTATCTACCATAAACGGATTAATACACCTTATACAAAACAGACTCTCTGATTTACTAAACTGTATACCGGAAGTACAACTATCTCTTGAACCTGTATCTACTGAAAGCACAACACCGCTATTAAAAGCAACTTCTGTATCAAAATATCCTCCATCTGTTTTTAATGTTTATGGATATGAGGAATTGTCTTTCATAATGACCTTGGATACTTAACTGCACTAAATGTCCCCGATATTTGTGAGCAGGCTGTCAAAATCCTTAATAAGGCTACAGTGAGTTTAAATGAAGAGCCTGAACCTCCTGCCGCATAGGTTAATATATCTCACCGATTATCCCGTGATACTCTTTATGCAGCTATTTATTTAGAAAGTAAGATTCCTTTAGCAATTTCATAATCTGAGGAGTAATATCGGCTTCATCCTTAAACTCAAAAAAATACAGATATCTATTGGCGGACATCTGAACTTCTTTATAAAAAGCAATGTTCTTAAGAGGATAATCAACCCGTAGATCAATTCTAATTCTATCTTTCAACGCCCAGACGGCTCCAAAAGTATAGTCACTAACAAGATGAATACAACAAGGCAATGATTCTATTTTTACGGGACCAATTTCCTTGGTGATCTTTTTTACCAATGCGTCAAAAAGCCGTTTGGCAGTATCCTTATTCTTAAAATGATTCTCTATTGGGTAGCTAACACACGAATGGCTCTGATTTTCTTTGGCAAATTCTCTTTTACACTTCGGACATTTCCACATACGCCATTATACTACTTAAGAAAAAGCTTGTAACCAGCTTCACTCGGTAACTTGTGAAAATTGCTTTGCATACTCACGTAAGTCTGAGGGTGTCATAAACTCAGGAAATTTCTTTAGAGGGTCCGAACTATCCAAACCCAAGAAGGAAATTCTCTTTGAAACGATATAGCTTCCTTAATTATTACTTTAACAAAGAGCCTCCGTAAACCTCTACCCCATATTTCTTTTTGATTAAAGAGTCAGAATATAACTAATTTTAATGTATAATTATTGTATGAGTAGAAAAATTTTTCTCAAAAATTACCCATTCTTTCACTGGTTAAAGTTATCAGTTAGCGATCTCGAGAAGATCCTGCGATGTAAAGACGAGAAAGGGAATTCACCCAATTTTCTTCAATCTCAATCATGTCTTCAAATATGTGAGATTATTGGCAAAGTATCATTTCCATATAAGTCAACCAAAACTCTTCAAACAGAAAGTTACATTGAGAAGAAAAGTCGAAGGTTACACGTATGCACTTTGAATGACATTAAGCCAGAATTAAGTGTAAAGAAATTTTTCGAAATATACTTTCCTCCACTTTACTCACAATATTTCGAACTTATTTGGGACACTTATAGGAATGGCCATATACACTTATTCAGACCGAAGTATTACAAGCATTTTCCAACCGATCCGAAGAAGGATGGAATTTGGACAAAATATAACCTTTCCGAACTGATCTTTGGAGTTCTTTACACAGAGTTGGATAAACTAGATAACACAGAAACATTTGAGAGAATAAAAAATAAACATCTCCATATAAACATTATAGCGGACAAGAAAAATAGTATTCATTACGTATTTTATCTTTGCCCACAAATGGTTTACAAAGATTTATTAATAGGAATAAAAAAATATAAGAGAGACTTACATAAAAAAAGAGCACTACAAAAACAATTCTTAATGGGAAATAAAATTTATACTCAATCTACGAGACTTGAATGGGGAAAAGACAGGAAATACTCTAGAATTGAATCAAAGCTCGAAAAAGAAGCTCAAACAAAATTAACAAGTTTCAACAAACTAGAAGGAATGATATATAAAGACTGAATACCATCCAGAAATAGGATTATGAACCAGATAATTATGTACTACCTATACGGTAATTTCAGCACTTAAAAAAGGTTATTCCAGTTTGGTCGAGATGAGGGGAAGCCCCATCCACTAGGGGGCTTTAACAAGAACTGTTCGATACCCCTCTCGTGAGAGGTATCAAGATATGGAGATGAGGGGAAGCTCTATCCGCTAGGAGCTTTAATAGGGAACGGTTCGACACCCCTCGATAAAGAAGTATCTACTAAGTGGTGGAGATGAGGGGTATCGAACCCCTGTCCGAAAATGAAGCTTAACTTCCCGAATTACGGTAACTATCCGGTCTATTTCGCCAGTTTAGCCAAAAGTAAAAGACCGGAAAGAAGCCTTTTAGCTAAACAAGCCCTAATTGTTTTAACACCAAAACTTTGCCGGACTTACAGCAAAGGAAAAGTGTACCAGTGCTATTAAACTGCAGAATGCGTTACCCACTGGCAAGTGTCACATTCCGCATACGCGCAATTAAGCAGCGTACGCTAGTTGTGGGCTAAGAAGAGTCTTAACTCCAGCAACAAAGCGGTTTACGAAATTGTTGGCATTTTTGTAATCCCCGACAAGTCGGGGCACTTTTTACCGCGTGAAGTTAGCTTAGATCATTCCCGTCTAAGCCATTCATCCCCGCTACTGGTATTATACCATTTTCCAACCTAAATATAAACAGTTTTTACCTTTGTGATAAAGCAAATTACATCTCACCAAAACCGTCAGCGGACCGTTCGACTCTTTCACTACTTCACTACCTACTGATATACTGTATTTATTTACACAATCTACATACTAAAATGTGCCGATAGAACCTTGTACACAGGTATTGCCAAGGATCTTCCCGCCAGACTGGCAACTCACAAGTCAGGTAAGGGTTCAAAATATGTAGCCTCAAGGCTCCCCTTCCGCTTAGTTTACACAGAGAAAGCAAAAGATAGGTCAACGGCCAGTAAGCGGGAACTCGAAATAAAACAGCTCTCTAAGCAGGAAAAGGAGTTGCTAGTTAATTCGACTTCTTAAAATGCAGCTTAAACAATTCCCTGTTATCAAAATAAAGCGATTTAAGTTTCTGAAAATGTGCAAGATCCTTAAGAAGCAGTTGTCGAATTGGCCAACACGTAATAAGCGCCTTTCTTCTCACCAATTCGCTTAATTAAGCCAAGCGCAACCAACTTCTTAAAATCATTAATTCTGGTAGATCGCTTACGCCTACTCAACTTTGCATACTCCGAAGAGCTAATCGAACCGTACTCGCTTATGTAATCTAAAAGCTTCCTAAGATGAGACCCAAGTCGATTAAACCCTGTGCTAATCAAGGTCTTAACTCTAGTTAACTCGTCAATTATTCCTTCTGTAAAAAAGTCTATCCATTCTGTATAATCTATCTGATCCTTTAGATCGTAATAGTCACCCAGTACACCAATATATCCGAAATATTCCGAGAGATTTTTATTATAAAAATTTTCGAAGCTGAAAATGTTAAACATATTAAGCCCGAGTTTTGCCAAAATAAATGTTGTTATAAGCCGTGCCGTTCTTCCATTCCCATCAACAAACGGATGAATAATCACGAATCGTTTATGAAAAATCGCCGCAAGCAGTAACGGATCTATACAGCCAACGTTAGCATTTACGAACTGAAGTAGCTCGTCCATCAACTTGACAACGTCTTTGTGATCAGGTGGGTAATAAATTACATGGCCAGTGGCAGGATCGTTAACAATTACAGGTTCTGTACGATACCCCTTTTCCCTAAGCAAAAGCGACTTGACAACAATTGCGTGGACATCACAAATAAATTTGGTGGTAAGCTTAAGCCGTGTCTGTGATTTGATCTGCTTATGCAAAAACTTAAGTGCTCGATTGTAATTCAGAATCTCTATCTCATTGGTCTTTTTACTTACGGGATTTTGCTTGATAAGTTTTTTGACTACCGTTAATGGCAAAGGATTTCCTTCTATCTTGGTGGACGAGTATGAGGACAAACACCGTGCCTCACGTTCAAACCTAATATATGTTTGAGTTGGAACAAGCCTGCTGTTTAAGTCACCAATCAAAATACCGATTAGTCGAACATTTATTAAAACATTATTAGTTAACGCATATATAGGATTAAATATGATCAATACCGTTAAGTAAGTTGGTCATATTTTAGTCAAATATTGGTCATAAGTCAATCCTTAATTCCTGGAACACAATCCAAGAATAATTATTTGTCGACTATACCCCAAGAATTTTAATACATATCCAAACCAGCCACAATTTCATCGGCTACGTCAAGGATACCATTGATTCTACTTTCCGAATAACCTTCCGGAATTGTTAGACTAACAAATAAAAGTCCGTCAATGTCACCAACGTCAGAAAATGGTCCAAATCCACATTGAATACCTGTAAAGTCATCCGTAGGTTCAGAAAAAATATCTCTACAACGATCGCCTTCACGCATTGTAGTGTAAGCATATGAGTGATTCCCCTCGTAATCTCTTTCACCTCTAATACGAATAAATGTATCACCACTATTGTGGGTAAGTTCTTCAAATTCAACTACCGACAAATCCGGATAACCAAAGCTTTCCCAACCCATCGGGTCATACCAGGAGATAGAGAAAGTTGCCCCATCTATATTCAATTCAAAAAGACCCTCTCCTCCGCCATAATCTGACCAGCTATAGCTTATATCGGACCTATATGCGATCGGATATGTAATGTACAAACGTTCGTCCAGATATGAAATCGACAGTGTGTCTGTCCGATCCTCGGGTTCTTCACACTCTTCGCAAACAGGACAGCCTTCTTCATCACATTCATCGCATTCTTCACACTCCTCGCATTCGTCATTGGTTTCACCCGACGTAGGATTCAAAATGTATTTGTTTATGGCCCAGACACCACCTCCAAGAATAGCTGTAAAAACACAACCTAGAAGAAACACCACGATAAATGTAAGAACTCCTTTAAAGCTTATCTTTCCTTTCTTGGGAACCACTGTTGCAGAAGCAGTCTCTTTTGTTTTATCTTCCATGGAAAAACATTAAAGTTAGATAATATATCAGTATACCGTTATATTAATAAAATATCTACAAAACCGATCAAAATAGTTAAGTAAACTCCTTCAAAAGGTCAATTCTCCCCTCCCCTTTTACATAGTAATTCGGAATATTAGCAACTCTCTTGTATCCATTTTTCTCATAAAACTTAAGCGCTGGTTTGTATGAGTCAATATCACAGGTCAGTATGTGAATATATCTACCCTTCCTGTCCTTAACAAACGTCTCCATTGCCAAAATCAACAACGTTCCGACACCTTTTTTTCGAAAATTACTGTGTACAGCTAAATAATCTGAATCCATCTCATATCCGCCACTTCCATACTTATTTTCTCTTACTCCAATCGCAGCGATTATTTTCCCCTCATTCTTAACATACCAATATTGATGATTTTTATTCTTTAGACTATCGACTGCAGCTTTTCGAACCATCGCCTTTTCATTGGGTGCCCATGTCTGGTCAAACGCATATCTGGAGGTCAAAAACTCGCCTATCTCTTTTGCTGTTTTGTTATCTCTAAGAACACAAACTCTAAACACGATAATCCATTTCTAATTTACACTTAATTTTACTTTTTATGGGATGATTTCGTCACACAGTCGTCCGTTGTAGCGGACCGGCAGACATGCTATTATTAAACGAACAGACTTAACACTGACCAAAATATGGACCAGATTAATAATACCTTAAAATTGCTTGGCTTATCCGAAAAAGACATATCTGTTTACTTGCTTTTGAATAAAAGTAAAAATTTAACCGCAACCGCCATATCTCGTGCCATAAAAATTCCCAAAACTACGGTCTACAGAACACTTGATCATCTTAAGAACCTGGGAATTGTAAATGAAAATCTTACCGATACAAAAAGAAGCTACGAAACAACAGGGACCGAAACCCTAAAAAATCTGGTTGCCGAAAAAGAGCAGTCAGTTAAAAAACTTAAACGACTTTTACCTCCAACACTTAGAGAACTTACTTTGTTGTCAATGCAAAATCAAAAATCGTTTGAAATAAAGTCCTACACAGGAATAGAAGGGTTAAAACAGGTCACATGGAACAGTTCAAAAGCCAAGGGAATACTAAGGATTTTCGAGATAAATGAGATGTCAGCCTTCTTAAACTATGACTTCTGTGAGTATACTAGGCTTGAATTTGTAAAAAACAAGGTTCAAACACATGAATTAACAAATGAACCAGCGATTGAAGGCTGGACAAATGTTACAGAAATGGTAAAAAACTATTGGCAACTTCGATATGTTGATCCCAATGAACTTTCGATGGGTGTCGAAATACTGGTGTATAATAATGTTGTTGCACTATATAATTATGTGGACGGCGAAATCTTTTGTGTTGAAATTTACAACGCACGCCTTGCCAAAATGCAAAAACAGATATTTGATTTCATTTGGACAAGAGGCGGTAAATTTAAGGTTCTTAATGATCACGGAGCGGCAAAACTAATTTAAGTTTCCACGTGAAAACAAAATGAAACGAACCAAACCACAAATCACTCAGTATCTTGTTGCAACTGCTGTTTTGCTTTTCGGTATCGTTAGCGCAAAAATCAGTAGCGACTTAATTCAAACCTTTTATCCAAACAGGCCAATACTTCCTGACCTGCTGTTCGACATTTTCGGGTATATCCAGTGGACAGAATGGTTAACCGATGTGTTCTGGATAAGCTCATTATTATGTTTCTTATTCTATCTACAAAAAAACAAGTCGAAATTTTCTTATTATGTGTTTTTGTTTGGCGCAATATACTTGATAAGATCGTTTATGGTTATATTATCACCACCGGCACGTCCAACCGGAAATGGTGATTTGTACAGTATTGGAGTCTGGCTTAATTATCATCAACACGGAATGATACCATCGGGTCATATGGCTTCAATAACTCTCATGTGGATGCTTATTGACAAGAAATCGGATAAGAGACTTAAATCAATTTCGTTTTTTGCCCTTATTGGAGAATTTTTTACACTTATCTGGTCACAAGGTCACTATTCCATAGATATAGCAACAGGGATACTGCTAGCTTATTTTATTGGAACCATTTTTAAGGGAACCAAGGTTGAGAAGTGGTTTTTAGGTTAGTAATTTCCACGTGGAAACTCAGTTTACCTTAAGTTGTCGGTTCCGTTTGAGGAATATATATAGTAAATGTTGTTCCGTGTCCTTCTTTGCTTTCAACGAAGATTCTCCAACCCATAGCAATACACGCAAGCTGTACTGTTGCAAGCCCAATACCTCTACCACTAATATCTCCAACATTACTAGCTCTGGTAAGTCTATTAAAAATATGACCAAGCTCGGTTTCAGGAATGCCAATACCTGTGTCGGCTACAGAGATTTGGATTTCATCCGGTGCCGACGTGGCACTTATTACAACATCTCTCCTTCCTTCTTTGACTGCAGTATATTTGATAGCGTTAATAATAAGATTTTCCATAACAACCAAGGCAAGAGACCGGTTTGCAAGAATATTGTGATTCAGGAACTCAATAGGTGAAAAAGTTACGTTAACATTATTACAAACTGCAGTTCCATTAAGGCCTGCTCTTACCCGCTCAAGGAGTTCAACAATACTGATCTGTCCCATCTCGAAATTTCTTTCTGTCAGAAGGTCAATATATGTCATCAAAGAGGAAAGAGCGATTTCCATTCGTTCCAAAGAAACTTGTAACTGACCTACGGTCTCCGGCACAGTGTCTTGGTCTGTATCCGGAAGCATTAAAAGGTCAAGACCTAATTTAATTAGACCAATCAGATTTCTTACATCATGCGCCCAACTTTGTGAAGCCATATTTATGTTCCTTAACACATCTTCGGCTCCAACACCTTCGGCTTGTTTGTAACGTGTAACGTCAACAAAGATTGATAGAATCCTCGGTTGACCCGAAATTACGATTGGAACGGTACATAGCCACACGGTTAGAGGAACTCCATCGGATCTAATTATTTCCGTTTCAATAAGAGGAATCATATTTTCACCCGAAACCATATGTTCAATAATTATTTGAGAGAACTCATCATCCTGAGGAAAAATCGTTGTCAATGACCGACCAGATATATCTCCGGCATCACATCCAACCAGGCTTCCAAAGGCGCTGTTGTAACAACTGATAGATACTTCATCATCCGTTGGTTCCAATATAACTGCAGGAAAAGAAAGCTTCGAAACAATATCCGAAAGCATTGCCTCTATATATGCCCGTGTATCAACGGTATCAATGGTAATCGCAATCCTGTCGGCATCTCTACCAAGTAACGCAACACTAACCCATTGCCATCCAGAACCATTACAATTAGAAGTTACCGTAACCGGAATTAACAAGGAAGAAGGCACACAACCACTACCGCCGTCACAGGGATACAGAAATTCTTGCAATCTAGGATGACAAATTCCTTTATATTGTTCCGGAATAAGGTCAAATAAGTTTAAAGGAGGAGGGCTTATGTCTGTATCTGGGTCCGTATTACCTGCATCCATGGCTAAATTAATAGCCAAAATCCTTCCGACTTCTTCTCCAAGATCAATAATATCTCCGGAAGGGCCTAGAACTGCCAACTTGGGCGCTACTCGCGCATATATCCATTCAACTCCTTGCAACGCTTCGGTTTGTAAGGGACAACCTGCTCTTTCCATAAAAACAAAGTTATATTAGACTGTTTATGTAATTCGGACAACACGTCCGGTGTGGTATAATAAATGTTTGATCATACCGGTCACTTATGTTATTAGTTTGTACAATCTTTTATTACAGGGTGTTAATCAAAATCGGTCTCAGCCCAAAATGTTAACAACCCCTGACAACAAAAGAGGTTAATTATGCGCAATTTAGTAATAAAAACGATAGCACTATACCAGAAAACACTATCGTTTGACCATGCAATATGGGCAAATCCTGACAGGTTCAGAGTTTGCATATATCAACCAAGCTGTTCAGAGTACACCAAGATTGCCGTAGAACGATTTGGAACTATTCGTGGATTATGGATGGGATTTCTAAGGGTTTTAAGCTGTAATCCCTTTAACAGACCTGCATTTGACCCCGTACCCGATAAACCTTATTGGGTTAGGGCAATAATTAAAAAAAGGGATAAAAAATAAAGAGGTTGCACCTACAGGTTTTCAATGCTATAATCAAAAATAAATTATCTATTATACGACAACGTGATTAGATACGACGAAGCCCTTAAACTACTCGAAGAGCACTTAGTTCAGAAGAATCGTTCCAAGTACACAATACAATCTTATATCAACGATCTAAGACAACTTGTAGCATATCTAGGTTCTCGAGATTATGACGCAATTGAAAAAGTTCCGCTTGACGTTCTAAACGACTTTAAAACTCACCTTAATACTCAAAAATATTCCGTCAAGAGTATTTCAAGGAAGGTAAACAGTGTTCGATTATTGTTTAGGTTCTTAAACAAACAAGGGCTTATTCCGGAAAACACAGCTAAGGATCTTTCTCATCCCAAATTTAGAAATGCACCTCCACGTGTACTGTCACAAACTGAATATCGTGCAATTCGTGATGCAAGCGCAAGCGACACAAAACTTTACAGTATAATCGAAATACTGTTACAGACTGGACTTAGGGTAGGTGAATTAGTCCGATTAAAGGTCTCGGATTTTAAAGACTCTTCACCCAAGCCATCTCTATTTATTGACAAGTACCAAAGTCAACCCGAAAGAAATGTTCAACTGAACAACAAATCCTATACTGCACTAAAAAGGTGGCTGTCGGTAAGACCTGAGGTAAATAGTGACTATATCTACATTACCCGTACGGCGAAACCAATAATTGTTCGTAATCTTAGAACTTCACTGCTTCGTATTTTCAAAAAGGCCGGCGTAGAAAACGCCACCGTCAACGATTTAAGAAACACTTATATTGCTTATTGTCTTGCAAACAAAGTTCCAAAAGAAAAAGTTGCAGAGATTGTTGGACACAAGAACCTCTCAACAACCGATCGATACAAAAATTTAATGCAGGTTGAGGAACCAAAGGCAAAGGACATTGAACTGTAAAGTACGTTATAATTAGAGTATGAAACTGCCAAAACTTGTACTTACAATTCTACTTACACTCTTTTCTGTATATTTCTTTTACCAAACTTATGTTGTAATCATAGAATTAGGTTATAAGCGCACAATTCAGTCGGAAGTAACAGCATATGCAGATAAAAAACGATACGAATATTTACAAATTATGCTACAAGAAAAGGAGATACTTTCAGATAACTTAGAATTTGTTGAAAGGGAGGCACGAACGAGACTGGATTATTCAAAACCGGGAGAGATTGTGGTGTACTTTCCGGGGAAGCCCGAAAACTCTCTCAAGGAAATTGAAGCTTCAACTGATACCCCAATTGAGGAATTCATTTTCACTTGGTTGTCTGTACTTTATCCGTTTGATTATTAGTTGTTGATTATCTCATTACACACTCTTTTACCGTATTACTGTATAATAAATAACATAAACTAAATCTCTATAACTATGAGACTTCGCAGTCTTAACGAATTTTCCTCAAATATTGATAAAACTATTACCGTTCGAGGATGGCTAAATGACTTTAGAGACATTGGAAAGATTGCTTTTGCTACACTTAGATTTGACAATAATTTAATTCAACTTGTTTTGGATAAGAGAGATGTCGTGTCTGAATTAACTAACATCTACGCAGGATCTGTACTTGAGGTTGAAGGTATACTTAAGAAATCAAACTCCCGTGACTATACTTACGAAATTGTTAACCCAACCGTTAAAATATTAGTTAAAGTCAAGGAACCTCCACCGGTTGAATATTATAAAAAAGATCTGGATATAAATCTGGATACCGATCTTGACCACAGATCACTTACCCTTAGAAACGAAAAACACAGGGCAATTTTTAAGACCCAGGCGGGGATTCTAAGAGCATTCTCGGAATCACTAATCAGACAGGGATTTATTCAGTTTAGAGCACCTGTTTTACTTGGAGTACCTTCGGAAAGTGGGGCGGATGTTTTTGAAGTCAAATATTATGACAAAAAGGCATACTTGGCACAAAGCCCACAGATTCACAAACAAATAATGGTTGGCGTTTTTGGAAAGGTCTTTACAATTGCATCGGCCTTCAGGGCAGAAAAGCACAATACAAGTCGACATATAATGGAACTAACCCAACTCGATGCTGAAATGGGCTTTATTGATAGCTATGATGAGATCCTAGATGTTGCAGAGCAAACCGTACGTGATATTATTAAATATCTTGAGGAAAACCATAGTGCCGATATAAAAACTTGTGGAGTTACGCTTCCATTACTTCCCAAAGATAAATTCCCAAGAATTAAAGTCAAAGAAATACACAAGTTAATCGAAAAAGAAACAGGAAAAAGTAGTAAACGTGAAGAACTTGATCTTGACCCGGAGGATGAGAAGTTTTTAGGGGAGTGGAGTAAAAAGAATTACAGTTCAGATTTTGTTTGGGTTCTAAACTTCAAGAAAAATAAAAATTTCTATACCTGGAATAATCCCGACGATCCGGATGAATCATTAAGTTATGACCTTGTTTGTAGGGGACTGGAGTGGTTATCAGGAACCCATAGAATTCACGAATATGATAAATTGATTGCCAATATGAAGGAAAAAGGGCTCACACTTGAAAAATATCCTCATTACCTTGAGGCTTTCAAGTATGGAATACCTGCTGAGGGTGGATTCTCATTTGGACTCGAGCGAATGACAATGCAGATCTTCGAACTTAAAAACATTCGAGAGGCTACACTTTTCCCAAGTGACTTGAAACGTGTTGCCGGTCAATCGATTAAATAATTCATGTAATAGATCTTCAGCTCTCCGGAGATTACTTCACTGATTTACTGCGCAAGCTTCTGTCGATTCCTATGTTCGAAGTGAACCCTTTATCTGTTTTTCCCTTATTGTTAAAGCTTGCCACTTCTCTCATAGGTATCTTCCGGAGGATTACTTCACTATTTCACTGCTTACTACTTCACTGTTTAAGCTTCCGTTGATTCCTATGTTCGAAGTGAACCCTTTGTCTGTTTTTCCCTTATTGTTAAAGCTTGCCACTTCTCTCATAGGTATCTTCCGGAGAGTATTATTTCACTACTTTACTGCTTTACTGGCATTGTTTATGTAAAGTGGTGTAGTGTAAAATAGAAATATGGATATTGCTAATCAAATAAAAGAGTCAATTGATATTGTCGATTACATTGGACGTATTGTTCCACTTACTCAAAGAGGTCGAAACTACTTTGGGCTTTGTCCTTTCCATTCAGAGAAAACTCCATCATTTTCCGTTAATCCCGACATGCAAATATTTAAATGTTTTGGCTGTGGCGAAAGTGGTGATTTGATATCTTTCGTACAAAAGTATCAACACGTTGACTTCCCTGAAGCACTTGAAATTTTGGCGCCCGAGGCGGGTGTCGATATTAGCAAGTTTAAGTACTCTGACCCGGAGGCCTCTTCAAAAAAGAAACTATATGATCTTTATTTTCGTGTTGCCGATTTCTATCACAAGGTACTTTTATCAAAACATGGGATTAAGGCTCAAAAGTATCTTGCCGACAGGGGATTCTCTAAAACTGTCTGGAAAAACTTTAATATTGGATATGCACCCAAAGAAAATAATTTTCTTACATCGCGACTAAAAGAGAAGTATACTTCAAAAGAAATTCTTGAATCCGGACTTACAAAACCAGGACAGCTTTCCGACAAATTCTATGACAGAGTTATTTTCCCACTAAAAGACACACGGGGTAGAGTAGTCGGTTTTAGTGCAAGAATAATAGACAGATTCGACAAGCGTCCCAAATATTTGAACTCCCCCGAGACCCCAATATTTAAAAAACGTGACAATTTATTTGGACTTTATGAAGCCTCTCAAAGTATTATTAAAAAAGACTTTGTACTTCTTGTTGAGGGACAAACCGATGTAATCTCATCCCATTCTACCGGAGTAAAAAATATTGTTGCTCCGTTGGGAACAAGCCTAACCGAGAATCAACTTTTGTCAATAAAAAAATATACCGATAATCTATACGTTGCATTTGATTCCGATTTGGCCGGTCAGAAAGCTTTGATTCGAACTGCCGATATTGCGCATAAAAAGGGATTCTCAGTGTCCGCTGTCAATATCCCTTATGGAAAGGATATTGACGAATGTATTAAGAAAGACCCTAAACTTTATATTTCAGCCATAAAATCAGCAAAAAACGTTATTGAATACCTGCTTAACAAACTTCCTACGGAGACAATAGCCCAGAAAAAAAGAGTACTTTCACTACTTGTAAAGCTCATAACCGGAGTAACTGATCCTGTAACCAAGCGTAGTTATATTGACACTGTTTCAGATTTTTTTGAACTTACTTCTGAAACGATTGAAAATTTAACCAAATCTACCTTAAAAGAAGATTTCACCGAAACAATAAACGAAGTTGTTCATAAGAATAAGGGAATCATGGAACGAGAAAAATATTATCTGGCAATCTTAATCCAGGTAAAAACACTTAGAAAGAAATCAAACTTTGTAAAACCATCAAGCCTTCAAACACCCGTTTTACAAAAAATTCTTGCACACATCGTCAAAGCCGGAATAAAAACGACTCCACCCGAAAAGCTTGAATCTACCTGGAAACTTCTTAAGGTTTATCTTCTTCCAAGTGACGACCTTACTATTCTTGAAGCCGATCTTAAAAGATTGGTAAAAGAAATAAAAATTCGAAAAATTCAGTCCCAAATAACTACATTGAAAACTGGGTTACAAGGCAGAGAGACAACAAAGGCCTTTAACCGATTAATAAAACGCCTAGCACTATTGAAAAATGAATAGTTTCGAGTTATAATTACCATATAATATGGCATAATGTAAACATATAAGTAATGGATAAAACAGCAGAGGCAATGTTGGCTCAAATCCTTGGAGGTGCTCTTAACTTCACAAAGTTTGATACCCTTGAGGATGCCATAAAAAGTCTCTTACGACTTGGAACATTAGCGGCTGCTTTAGTTGCTGTTGTTATGCTTATATACGGCGGGCTTGCCTATATCATTAGCACGGGTGACTCCCAAAAAACAGAAAAAGCCCAAAACACAATTATTTATTCGTTGGTTGGACTTGTTATTGTTGGTCTTGCTTGGCTCCTTGTGGAATTCATACTTAAGGTCCTAGGAATTGAAGGCGATCTTTTTAACGAGGTAGAGTCAGACATTGTTGCCTCACTTATCCGGCGATAATCTGTTTACGGAAAATTCAGTTCGACCCAAAATAGCCACTTGAAATATATATGAGTCTTATATATAATAGATTTGTAATATAACATAACATATTGTGTAATGAATAACTTACCCCTAGTATTAATTGGAACCCTTTCAGGAGACCTTAACTTCACAAGATTTCCCACTCTAGACCTTGCCATATCCGGTCTTCTAAACATTGGAACATTGGCAGCTGCTTTAGTTGCTGTTGCCGTACTTGTCTATGGTGGTGTTATGTATATTACCAGTACAGGTGACTCTCAAAAAACAGAAAAAGCTCAAAACACAATTATTTATGCTTTGGTTGGACTTGTTATTGTTGGTCTTGCTTGGCTTTTGGTTGGATTTATCCTAAAGGCACTTGGAATTACTGGAACCAGCCTTCAAGAAGCCGTAGAAGAGACAGTAGCAATATTTATTAGGTAATTCTATCTAAGACAAAAATGCAGCTTGGATTTTCTTCTATTGTAAGTGCTGACGTTACGAGTCTTGCGGAACTTCTAGATTTTATACCAAGGATTGTCTCTTTTATCTGGCCACTTATTGGAATCCTTTTGTTTGGAATGTTTGTATATGGCGGATTCATGTGGGCAATTGCCGGAGGCAACCCCCAAAACGTTCAAAAAGCTCGAAACATTATCCTGTGGGCGGTAATCGGAACCGTTGTTGCATTTGGTTCAGTTATAATAATGAATATATTTGGAAGTGTTTTAGGTGTCCCTAATCTTACCACCATAAGAATCTTTTAGATTTGTCCTTCCCTTAAAGACTTGCTATACTTTTGTTATATAGTTCGAATAGTTTTTTTATTGACTTCATGAAAAGATTAACAGTTAACACATTATCGGCAGCCTTATATCCGGCGGCATTTATGATAATTGGAAAAATCGGAGGATTATATATTGCAAATAGTATCTTCGGCTATACTTTTAGCATAACAAACGAAATACAAAAAATATTTTCCCTTCAGATTACCTATCAAACCGCCGAACAGGCAACAAAAATCAATAATATATCAACAGTTACAATGCTACTAGTACTCCTAATCGGACTTTCTATTCAACTTATTAGAGCATACTTTTTCCACAACACACATCCTGCTCCACGAACACTTGTAAAACTTGCCGAGCTTAATTTTTTTGAGATCATAGGAGACTCTTACAATATTTACGTTAATCTTTTTGTATGGCTTTTATATTATTGGATTGCACAAGTGCTTGTAATTGTTGATTTTGTCACGGGTAGACTATCACTTTATGTTTTGGCTTCAGGTTTTGTTTCCGCAATACTTTGCACTTGGCTTGCATTCAGAGATGTAGAAAACGAGATCTCTGAAAAAACTAATTTTTATAAAGATTAATATGACAAAAACAAAGGAGATTACTCAAACAATTCTTGGTTTACTTGCTATTCCGGTTTTGGTCCTCATAGTCGGAGCACCTGCATTAATTACAGCGAATCTTTCTCCTGTTTCATCGGACGAATCTTCTAATGACAAATCGGTATTGGGACTACAAAGATATCGAGGAAAAGATTTCGAAATTGCCATTTCGGATGGCAACGTAGACGCAATGACATATGATGCAATTACAAATACTTACAACCTTAACATCTCCTCCGATGACACATTTGTTCACTTTAAAAGGGACGACGTAATAACAATCACAAATCAATCATCGGATTGGAAAGAGGTACGTATTGATCCACAACTTAAACAGGTTCCAAATGGAGTCGAAATTGCTCTCACAATGGGATCCACAAGTTATGTACTTGTCGATTCCGGCAAAAATATTTATCCTGCGGTTGTTACACTGGCCCCCAACGAGGTAATAACACTTGGATTCAGAATGGACGCAGAAGAAACTATTAACTATGCAGTCAACGTAGTTCTTAGCTTAAAGGTTTATTAAATCTATTGAAAAAAAGGCCCCAACCGACAACTCTTAAGACAAAGTCCGATCTATCCTAGATTTTACTCTTATGGGTTTTACTGTCTAATATAGCTTGGATCATATCCGGCTCGCTTTAATTCCTCTTTTAACTGCTGTAAAGAGTCATTGGATATACTTGAGTCTCCGGATGTACTGTTTTGCGGAGGGGTAGGGTTATCTGTTTTCTCCGGGGTATTTGAGTCAATATTGGTCACACCGGATTCAGTTACGGCATCACTTGCTACGGTCGCCTGTGGGATATCTTTTGATTCGGAAACAGGTGAATCTTCAATAACTCTAACGTTATCGGGTCTGGGAACATCCACTTTTTCCGAATCGGGAACCTCGGACTTATCTGAAGCAATAAGTTTAGCAACCACTTTACCTCTACGTTTAACAAAGACAGTTAGTCCCTGATAAAATACCCTATTAACAAGATCACCCATGTTTTGCCTTAAATCGATTGCATTGACGACAACGTAGTTAGAATCACTCATTTTGGAAATAAAACAACTTAATTGATAACTTGGGCATTAACCGATTATACCAAAACAACCAAATGACACAAGTGTATATTACCCCCAAATGGAAGACTTGGTAGACTTAGTAATTTCTTTTAGTTTACCTCCCGACAAAAGAAATACCCTATCGAAGTATTTTAAAATTCCATCATCTTCATCAATCACAATCACAAGCTTATTTTTCCAATACTCTGAAAGTCTTCTCATTATCTTTCGCTTTGTATCTGAGTCGATATAGGTAAACGCCTCATCAAGAAGAAAAATCGCGCCGTCACCATATACAGCCCGAGCCAATGCTATTCTTTGCCAATGACCGGAAGGAATTTCGATACCGTCGTCATTAATTTTCCCAAGCAGTGTCTGATCACTAATATTGCTTTCCTCCATCCATTCATCCAAAAGCGTTACTTCCAAAGCCTTTTTATATTTTTGAACACTAAAGGGTTTCCCGATATCACCAAGCATTATATTGTCTCTAATAGAGTAGTAGTACCGGCCAAAGTCATCAAACACAGCCGATATTGAATTCTTTAACTCGCCGGGTGCAAAGTCTTTTATTGACGTCCCATTAATTTGAATATCACCGGTCTTTATTTTATACAATCCCGTTAGAACTTTTATAATTGAGCTTTTACCCGAACCATCTTTACCAAGAAATAATATTTTTTCATTGGGTTGGGTACTAAAATTAACCCTTTGTAAAACCTCCTTGTCGGAGTTGGGATAATTAAACGAAAAATCGACTAGCGAAAGGCTCAAGTTTTTGGTTGGCATTTTTCTGTTTCCAGTGCTTTGTTCATGCATTGTTGGAAGATTTTCTAAATCATAAAAATACTCGAGATAACCATTTAAAGTAAAAAACCCAACCAACTGTAAGAATAATGTGTTTGCCTTATTCCAGAAATAATCAAGAAACCCAAACAGATAGATACCGTTGGAAACAGATAGCCTTGCTGTGATTGTTTGAACGATTACTTTTATTTGATAAAAGAACAAACACCCCATTGAGAAAAGGTTAAACACAAGCCGTAAGAACGATCTTTTACCGGCAAATTTCAAGTATCGGCTCCCAATATTTTCCATTGTATCAATGTATTTTCGCTTGAAAAGTTTAAAAATTCCGTCAACTCGCTTCTCTTCTACAGACCTTGTATCCAAAAGCGTTGTTAATGAATAATCACTTATAACGTTATCAACGGTATCTTGATCTATTCTCTTTTGATCTACTGCCGCAAGTATTATTAACAAAATGCCTTCAGGAATTACAAAAGCAAGAATTATAAAAAACCACGTAGGGTTATGTTGCCAAATTATTAAGCCTGTAGCTATAAATCCAAATAAAGAGCTGATAAGATCTCTTGTTGTTATATAGAACTCGTCGAATTTATAATACCAGTTGTTTCTAACTTTGTTTAAAAGATCAAGGAAATTGGTTGATTCTACCTCCTCTAGGTTTAATCGGGAGAATTTTTCTGCCAAATCTATATTAAATAATTTCCAAGAATCGGTATAAAATTTGTCTGAAATTACCTCTATAATGTAATTTCTAACTCTATTAACCAAACTTAAAGCGATTTTTATAAGACCATATCTAAGCGCATTAGTCCCTAACACAAAGCCGAGTATCTCCTGCCAGTTATCAAAAGAGACTTTGGGAACTTCAATAACCAACTCCACAAGTGAGGCAACAAACGAACCCGTAATAAACGTATCTAGGACTTCCGTTGCAATCTGAACAATGTTACAAAAGAAAAAAATTACAGGTGAAGCCTTTCCGTATTTAAGGAGCTTCTTAAATGAAAACAGATATACCTTTATATATTTTTTAAATCTATTGACCATTGATTATTTAACTGTTTCAACTTAATTCAAATTACCACACTTTTTATACAGGGTAACCAGAGTTGTTAAATCAACTTCCTCAACACGCTTATTCTCCAATCTAAATTTACTTATCAACTCATCGGCTACGGTAGTCGAAAACATCTTTTTGAGTGAATTTCTTATCACCTTACGCTTAAACTGATAAAGGGTTCGCACAAATTTTAAAAAGTCAATCTGTTCCGTAACCGAATCTATTAGCGGATCCTTTCTTGTGATTTTTATTACTGCGCTTGTGACCTTGGGCATTGGTGTGAAATTTTCCTTGGGAATTGTAAACATATATTCACAGGTTGCGACAAGAGAGACTACACGACTTAAGAAGGCCGCATTAGGTATCGCCGAACAGTAATCTTCGGCAACCTCCTTTTGAATGATAAAGGCACCTTTCTTAAAACCCTTTTCCTCATAAAGTAGGGAAAACAGGATTTTCTTCGATACATTGTATGGAAGAGAGCTTATGTATAAAAGAGACGTGTTGTCGGGATCATTTACAAGCTGGCTTATCTCTTCTTCCGCGGAAAAATAGTCTTTATTTATTATAGTTAGATTAGACAGGCTTTGTCTGTTAGCTTTATTTGTCAGCCGTTGCGCTAATAAATCATCTTTTTCAATTGCAATAACTTTTTTACAGCGAGGTAATAGTCTAAACGTAACAGCTCCTTTTCCCGGACCAATCTCAATAAACGTGTCGATTGGGGTAGGTGCAAGTACATCAATGAATCGAAAAATAACCTTGGTATCGTTTAAAAAATTTTGGCCAAGTGATTTTTTAGTTCTCATCGTTTTAATTTTGGGGCCATCTAAAATCCCATACTCCGTCCCATAACTTATAGACCTGCTTGCAATCTAAACATTGAACCGACTCTGCCTTGAACTCCAATTCACCTTTACACCTTGGACAAACAAGAATCTCTTTTATGTTTGACCCCTCATAATAATTATCGCCGGTTCCTTTAAAAAGTTTTAAAAATACGCTAGGTGTCCAAAGAAATATACTGGAAATATACTGGAATACTCTCTCAAATATAAGCATAAGCCATAATGGAAGATGACTTTTTATAAAATCACTTCGAAGTATTGAAACTCCACGAATCGCTGAAATTATAAACTTAGTATGAGAAAGTGTTTCTTTAATGAAAGGAAGATCGTAGTTTAGAAATATGCTCTTTTGACCGGGCTTAACACCTTGGGTAACCCCATCGGATTCCGGTACAAATGGTCCCGGGGCATTTAATCTGTTTGCAAACTCTTTACTACGAATGGCTTTGATTCTGTTTTTCAGGTGACGCTTGTTTGCAAATTCCAAGATAAACTCGCTGTCGGCGCTCATTATCCGCTCAAGCTCTTTTACTGCAGCCGGCTGATTGTCTAAGTGGTGAAGTACTCGTATCATCTGACCACCCTGAAAGGTTGAATTACGAAAGGGAAGGTTGTAAACATTGGCTGCTATTAGTGATACTTTGTCTCCCAGCTGTTCTTTCGCCTGCTTTAATGCAACAACTGAATAGTCTACTATAACGGAGTTCATGTATTTTTCTGAATAAGTATCGTATAACCGACCAAATGATCCACCTACATCGATAAACCATCCTTTCTTCGGTTTCCCTGCTTGCAGGCACGTCAATGCTAAAACTTCTGCCCGATGTTCATACTGTCGTCCTTGCCAATACGTTGAATAGTCATATTTATTGTCATCGTAGACAGCTAGTCTTGGTCTTTTTTCTTTCATAAGCCAATTATATAACACATAACATAAAACATGTAGGGACAGGTCTAGACCGACATTGATATCGGGGAACCATTATCTGATGGTCGATTCCCGAAACGGGTGTGTAGGTGTGTATAAAGATCGACAAAATTACACATTGTAACTTAACTCAATCTGTATAAAACATTGTTCCCCATAGCCCCGAAAGGTTATAGCCTTTCCAAATCAGCCTTTAATTCACAATACGGTAAACACCGGAAATTAAGCAGTACCTAACACCTACACCAAGTATAGACCATCAGTTGGGGATCCTTGATTTGAGATATCATCTATGTTTACAATTGTGGGTGTCGGTCTAGACCTGTCCCTACGGAAAACGTATAATATTCACATGAATAAGAAAATTTACATAGGGGTGGCTTGGCCATACGTAAACGGTGATCTGCATGTAGGTCACCTGGCCGGTTACCTATTACCTGCCGACGTACAAGCCAAGTACCACAAACTTTGTGGTGATGACGTTCTAATGATATCCGGTTCGGACTGCCATGGCACCCCGATAACAGTCCAAGCAGACAAAGAAGATAAAACACCCGCCGAAGTAGTGGCCGAATATCACCCCAAAGACGTAGCATTGTTTAAGCAGTACGGATTATCATACAATCTATATACTCAGACAACAACACCAAATCACGCAGAAGTTACACAACAACTATTTTTAGACCTTTTAGAAAACAACTATATAGAGAAGGGAACATCCCTCCAATACTATTCCAAAGCCGATGACAAGTTTTTGCCTGACAGGTACATAGAAGGCGAGTGCCCACATTGTCACGCAAAGGAACAGCGAAGCGACCAATGCGAGGCTTGTGGTCGGATGCTTGATCAAGGCGAGCTTATAGATCCTGTAAGCAAAATCTCAAAATCACCTGTAACCCTCAAGGAGAGCGAGCAATATTTTCTGGATCTTTCAAAACTGTCAAAGGAAATAAAAGAAAATCTAGACAAAAACAAAGAAAACTTGCGTACCTGGGTATACGCAGAGGCAATAGGTTGGATCAAGGAGGGCCTGCAAAAACGCGCAATAACAAGAGATCTTGATTGGGGTGTACCCATTCCTGAGGAAAAAATTCCAAAAGAAAAAAGATTATCTTCCTTTAAAGGCAAACGATTTTACGTATGGTTCGATGCAGTAATCGGTTATTTAAGCGGAAGCATAGAGTGGTCAAAACGTATAGAAAACAATGATCAATCAGGTGAGATCATCTTTCAAATGCAAAAAGGCCAAGCAACAAAATGGGAAGATTGGTGGTTTAACAACAACTCAAGGCATTACTACTTTATGGGTCAAGATAATTTAGTCTTTCATACGATCTTGTGGCCCGGAATTCTTATTGGATCAAAAAGGAACTATACTCTTCCAAATGCGGTAGTAGTTAACAAATTTTTAAACTATGAAGGCAAGAAATTTAGCAAAAGTCGAAACTGGATAATTGATTCTGCTGAAATAGCAGATAACTACGGCGTAGACCCTGTCCGCTTTTACCTTCTAAGAAATTCCCCCGAGAACAAACAAGGTAATTTTACATGGACCGATTTCGAGGCAACCGTCAATAACGAGCTTTCAGCAAAATTTGGTAACTTTGTTCACAGAACATTAACGTTTATCAATTCAAAGTTCGAAGGAAACATACATAAAGGACTCATTCCATTGGAGGTCAAATCAAAAATCCAAAACACCTTCGAAAATACGGCAGCACTTCTAGGTAACAGTAAGCAAGCCGCTGCACTTTCCGAAATTATGGCACTTGTCGATTTTGCAAACCAGTATTTCGACCAAAGTAAAGTCTGGGAAGTTGTTAAAACAGAATCACAAAAAGCACAAGCAATCCTATCCAACTGCCTTGTATTAATTGCCAATCTAAGACGACTTTTTTATCCATTTATAACCAACACCTCCCAAGTCATTTCAAAATATCTTATGATAGATGAAATTACACCTAAGATCGGAAAACTTCTATGGGAATATTCGGATGAGTTTAACCCTACAATAAAAATTGAAAACAATATTTCTCCACTTTTTTCAAAAATCGAAGTTTCCCCAAAGGTACAAGAAATCCCATCTAACCCCTAAATAAGTTTGATATTACACCAATGAAAAAGGCTGTTCTCTGGGACTTAGATAATACTCTCTATGACTACGATATTGCGCACAATAAATCGATCGCCGCCATATACAATATAGTTAGTAAAGAATACAACGTATCTAAAAACATATTCCAACAATTATATGAACTTTCCAGAAGAGAGATCCACATAGAACTTGAAGGCACAGCCAGCTCACACAACAGGATTCTTTATTTTCAACGAATATTCGAACACTTACGCAACCAAACCAATTCTTTCACACCTATTTCTGCGGAATTTATTTTGTCACTTTATGACAACTACTGGGATGTCTATTTTGACAACATGATCCTTTTCCCAAATGCGAAAGAAATACTAGAACAACTAAGGATTCACAAAATTAAAATGGCTATTGTTTCAGATTTAACAACAAGTATTCAGTTAAGAAAACTAAAAAGGCTTGGTATTGCCAGTTATTTTGATGAAATTATCACAAGTGAAGAAACAGGTAGTGATAAACCAAGCTCAATAATGTTTCTTAAAGCCCTTCACAAACTTAACACACTCCCTCAAGATGCCTTAATGATCGGTGACAACGCCCATACAGACATAGAAGGTGCAAACGCTGTAAATATTGAAACGGTATTGTTTATAAAACCAGGCAACCATTCAATAAATGATACAGAAGAAGGATATCGAAAAGCTAAATACGTGATAAATAATTTAATCGAAGTTTCGGATATTGCAAAATAACATTAACCACAATTTACCTACCAAAACAACTATGATAAACTTTAGCTATATATCTTAAATAAGTTCAACTTAAAAAAATGAAGAAATCTTCACTTTTTGTTGGAATCGAAATCGCGGTAATTTTGGGCCTTTTGATTGTTGGCGGCGGCGGTTTTGCTATCTGGTACTTTTTTCTGAGGGTAACCCCCGAGACGGCACTGAGCAAACTTAACGACAAACTCGAAACAATTAACAGTGCAGAATTCTTAGTAAAGCGAAGTCACTTTATTGAATCAAAATATCTCGAAGATGGGACCGAACGCACATATAAATCCGAGCTTATACTAAGCCAACTTGCAAAGGATGACTACAAAAACAAAAAGGCATATATCGATCTCGACGCAAGTCTTACAACAAATGATGAAACCGAAACACTCAAAGGGGAAGTCTATATTGAAGACAGTACCTTTTATTCAAAAACCGACGACGAGACAATCTTTGGTAAAAATGAACTTGGTGATGTTTCGCAAATTCTCTATGAAAACGAGGCCGGACTCGAAAAATACTTTCAGGAAACTTGGCTTGGAACATTCCTTCATGCCGTAAAAGATAACACAGACAAATTCACATTTATACAAAAGGAAGATCACAATGGAGTTCGAACTTATAAGTATGAAACCACCGACAAGGAGCTAATAGAAGCCGTTATCTCAGAGAAGTTATCAGAAATTGTATCGGGAGAAGATTCAGATGTATCTGCCAAACTTACACTTTGGATTGGAACCAATGGGATGCCCGTTGAAATCTACGTTGAAGTTTCCTCCGAAATTGACTTTGATGATGGTCAATATTCAAATTCCAAACTTATTTTCAATATTGTTGCAAGTGGTATTAATAAAACCAACGTCACAATTCCTGAAGGAGTTAAATAATGAACTTTTAAATTTTAAAAAACATTAATGAACAAAAAAACACTAACCGTCGTTGCACTCATTGGAATATTTCTGCTTTGTACTGCTTCTGCTACTGGCTTAGCTATTTGGTACTTTGTATTTAGGTCTACTCCGAAAAAGGCATTAGCCAATATACCAACTCAACTAGAAAAAATTGAAACCCTAAAAGGCAGCTCCGAAGCTTACAACTCCCTTAAATCGGAACTTAGTAACGGAACCGAACTTTACCTGACATACGAAAATACAACTAGTCTCGAAATAGAAGAGGACGTAACACACAAAATGGCTTATATTGTTTTAACTGCAAATGACAAAAATGAAACTAACGATCCCGATGAACTAGTGTATGACAATGATTACAATTCTGAAATCTACATTGAGGATACTGATTTCTATGTAAAGAATGAGGGCGAGGATGCTTTTACAGAAAACAACCTTGGATATATTAATAACGCTGTAACCGTTGAAGAAGAAACCCTTACTAACTGGTTCGATGACAGATGGGAAATTTGGGAATCAATTTCGGAAATTGATATAGAAGACATGGAAGTATCAACTGTTGAACTAGACGGCAAAAAGGTTTACAAATTTGTTGTTACAGATGTAGACGTAATCAATGATCTTTCGGATGACTATGACATTTATTATATGAAAGAGTATTTCGAATCTGGCGGAATGGAAGCCATTGTAACAGCAGAGCTTACATTTTGGCTATTAAAGGATGGAACTCCTTGTCAACGCGATCTGAACGTAGAGACAATAGGAACTCAAGAGGAGGATGGAGTTTCATATAAAATGACTTACAAATCAGTATCAACCTCAAAAATATTAGAAACAAATGTTTCTGTTGACGTTGAAATTCCTGAATAAGATCTAAAGTACAATTGATCTTCGCACCGAAATC
This sequence comes from Candidatus Dojkabacteria bacterium, assembly GCA_016927995.1. Lineage (NCBI taxonomy): Bacteria > Candidatus Dojkabacteria bacterium. Next base: position 39,143 of record JAFGLO010000008.1, on the reverse strand, counting down.
AAGTAGACTTTATTAATATGTATGACACTGCCCAACAAACACAAGCAATAATAGAAGAGATCGAAGAATTAAAGAAAGCTTCGGCTACACCAACCATTCCGGAAAAACTTAAAGATCGAATCTCCCGAATGATTGAACGACTTGAGCGTATGGCCCGTTTTGGTAGCTATTCGGCAGAATTTGAAGTCGTTTCAAAATATATCGAACAAATAAACTCTATTCCCTGGACAATCTTTACAAAAGATACCATTGACCTTACAGCCGCCAAACAACTTATGGACAAAAATCACCATGGGATGGAAGGGGTTAAACAAATGATTCTGGACTATTTAGCTGTAATGAAACTAAAGGAAAGTTATCAATCACCGCAACAAACAAATACACCTGTTACAGATACTCAAGTATTGACACAAGCGCAAGTCAGCCAAGAAACGCCTCCGTCATTACAACAGTCAGATCCTTGGTCTGCTGCCCAACCGATCCAGCAGGAAGTTGCATGGCGTAAAACTCAACTAACTATCCCAGCCCAACAATCGTTTGATTCCGTTAACAATGAGATGCCGAGTTCGCAGACCAGTTCCCGAATTGACGAATCTAAGCTAAAAGGTGCATCCGGCAATGCTCCAATACTTTGTTTTGTAGGACTACAGGGTGTTGGAAAAACCACAATGGCAAAATCAATTGCTCAAGCACTTGGTCGAAAGTTTACTCGTATACCCATGGGCGCACTTGGAAGTGTGTCCGAGCTTCGCGGCATTCCACGATCAAAGCTTGATGCAGATCCGGGTTTTATTATTAAAGCACTACAAAGAACAGGATCTATGAACCCCGTTATATTACTTGACGAGATTGACAAAACAAGTGGACACGAAGGTTTAAGAAGCGACATGATGGCAGTCTTGTTGGAAATTCTTGATCCACAACAAAACTCACATTTCGTTGACTATTACATTGACCATCCAATCGATCTTTCACAAGTATTCTTTATTACAACGGCTAATACCACCGGAACCATATCTACAGCGCTTTTGGATAGACTTGAAACAATCCGGTTTACAAGTTATTCCGACGAGGAAAAGATCGTTATCGGTAAAAACTATCTACTCCCAAGGGTATTAGAATCGCTTGGGTTAAACACCCAGCAGGTTGTATTTACTGAAGATGTGTGGCCACAAATTGTAAGACCAATCGGGTTTGATGCAGGAATCCGTCAGCTCGAACGAAACGTCACCAAAATCTGCAGACATGCTGCAAGGCAAATAGTAGAAAGTGGGGTAGCTCAAGTTACCATTAGTCCGCAAAATGTCCGTGAATATCTGCCGGTTGATGTCGCAGTGCTTAATTAGTACTTTATACTTCGCAGAATATTAATCACGTCAGTCCGATACTCCGGCTTATTCACTGAAAGCACAATATTGGCCCTAAGCCAGTTAATTGGATCACCAACAGGAATCCACTCATTTCCTGGAAAGGGAACTGCTAAAACAGTTTCTCCACGGGCAACTAAACGCTCGACAGCGTCGGTAAGCCAAAGCTCGTTATCTTTTCCTGGAATCTTCTTTAAGAGTTCCTCCATAACTGTGGGTGTAAGGATAAATCTGCAAGCATTGGCATAAAGCGACGGAGCCTCTTCCGGATTTGGTTTTTCTACAACACGTTTAACGTGAAAAGGAATTTTAGATTCACTACGTTTGAAGTATTCGTAACTCCCGTATCTTGAAATTTCGGACCTTTTAACCTTTTTAGCCGATAGAACAGCAATGGGGTCATATTTTTCATAATAATTAATTAGGTGTTGAATACAAGAGGGTTTCTTTTCGTCAGTTTTTACAATAATATCGTCACCCCACATTGCAACAAACGGCTCATCCTTTATAAATTTTCTTGCCAAAATAAAAGGAGTACCATTCCCGTATGGATCAGTGTTCTTCTGATAAAACAAAGTTATCTTGGCTTCGTGTTTGAGATTAACCCAGCTTTCCATTAGATGTTCTTTGTTTGAGTCTTTCAAAAATCGCCAAAGCGATCGCGAGTAGTTAAGGTAATTTTTAAATGTTTCAACGCCTTCACGTACAACAACAGCAATATCAGTTATTCCCGAGTCCAGTGCCTCTTCTATTACCCATTGGAGCTGAGGTTTATTCATTATGGGAACCATTTCCTTTTGGAATGCTTTTGACACCGGCAAAAACCTTGTGCCTCGGCCCGCTGCTGTTATTATTGCCTTTCTTATTTTGGTCATCGGTATAGATGTTACTATGTTATATTATTTGTGGTGCGCACAAGTATCCATCTTAAAAAGGGAATAGTCAAGGTTAAATAATTGATAAAAACGCTCATATAGTTTATAATTCTAGAAACTAATTTAATAAAACCTAAATGAATAAAAAGGTTTTAGGATTAATCGTTGTAGCATTCCTTTTGCTCGGCGGTTTAGCTCTACTTGGTGGTGGAGCATATTATTATTTGGCCATGCACAAGCCTTATAATACATTTAAAAAAGCCGTCACCGAGTTCAGTAAGCTCGAGTTTACCGGTGATGTCGACGACTTTTCCGTTAAGGTCGAAACCAAAGGAACCACGAAAACAACCATAGCCGGAGAAACATCTTCAGTTGACCTTGGCGACTCATATACAATGACTGTTGACGTCGAAAACAAAGAATACGAGCTCGAAGGAGATACTACAGAATGGGACGAGCCTGTACTTGTTGCTATTGCAGAAGAACTTAAAGGAAAATCCTTTCCTTTCGGTACAAAAGAGTTAAAGTCCGAGAAATCAACAACCGACGAATGGGTATATTCATATACAATTGTTGAAGGATCAGACAAATTCAAGGATCTTTTTAAAGATTATGAAGATGACTTTATTAATGGATTTGTATCTGGCGTTGAGGCTATCTCCAAAAATGACATAACTACAAAATTTGACTTTAGCGGAGATCTTGTCGTCACCTTTTATATAGACAAGAAAACAGAGCTTCTAAATAAAGTTGTATACGAATTTCCTTCAAAGATTAATGTCGAGCTCGTTATGACCTATATGGGCGAAGAATATGAAATCGATGCTGTAGTGGAAAACCAGAAAATTAACTATATCGTTAATTACGAGGACTAGCTTGAGAATACCTGCTTAAGGTACACGTTTCTACAGCAACCTTGGTACCTAGAATGACATGACGTCATTCTAGGTACCAGCGAATGGAAAATTCTTGTGGTATTATGAATCATGAAGAAGAGGATAAATACTGCTAAAGTAACAAAGATTTTCAAAATAGAGCGACTTCCTTATGTTAGACCTTCCACCGAAAAATTTACCAATGACACACTCAAACGACTAGTAAAAATAATAAAAGAAGGGAAGGCTCTCCGCAAGAAGTATAGAATAGATTAAACTATTTCATGATATACCTGACGGTTGCTTTGGTAATGTTTTTGTTGATACAAACTTTTTGACTCACCTTCAACAAGATCCTGATTTTCTTACCGAACTGACTCCACTAATTAAAGCCAACTCAACACACTTCTTAATAGACGAGTTTGTTCATATTGAATATGTTCGCGATACCTTCTTGCCAATGATACTTAAAACAAAGGAAGATTTTATAAAGGAAGTCCCTTTTATTAAAACAATCTTACATCCCGATATTCTAAAAAAGAAACTAAAAAACGTGATTACACTAACTCAAATGTACATACACTTTCATAAGTCCGATAAAAACAGTGTTGGTTTAGGTGATTTATTACTTGGAGCAGCCCATATGCTTTACTCCCAAACGACAACAATAATAACTAGTGATAAAACTCATTTTTGTGCTCCAATATTCGAGACAACCGGAATCTTGGTCCCAACCGCCTCAAAACGAGCTTCTGTTGACGTCTACTTTATTGTAAGGTTTTCTGAAACCTCCTATAAATCATTTTTAACGGCTCTTGAGAAATGTTCGCAAAACAAGTAAAATTATGTGCTAACCGTTAATTGTGCGCCCATAGCTCAGGTGGTTAGAGCACCGTTCTTATAAAGCGGGGGTCCTTGGTTCAAGTCCAAGTGGGCGCATATCCTTTGTAAACAGACCACAATTGCCTTTGAACTCAAGGACCTAATTCCTTAATAATCATCCTGCTTTATAATATCTCGCCTTATCGGTATCATGCGGCTCGGGTTCAAGTCCCCTCCGTAGGCGGGCAGGCAAATGGGCGCATATTCTTTGTAAACAGCCCACAATTGCCTTTGAACTCAAGGACCTAATTCCTTAATATTACTACTTCCTTTTTCCTTGAAGTTTCACCCCTTGAAATAGCAATCTGCGACTTTGCAATATTAAAGTACTTTGCCAAAAGGTCCAAAACAGCCTTATTTGCCTCGCCTTTATCGGGTGGCGCCGTTACCTTTACCTTTAAGGATCCATCGGGTTGTGGAATAACCTTATTGCAAGAGGATTTTGGAACAACTTTTATACTAAGCTTCATAAGTTAATAATAACAAAGTTAGGGTTGCATATCTACACGGTTATACAATAAACAATGCTACTGAGGTATGTCCCCCGACGGCCGTCGGGGGACAGTGGGGAGTAAGAATTAATTAACTTTTTAGTTGAGCTTTGGCACAACTTTGTTCACGTCCTGGCGAACAAAGCCCGCGTAAGGTGAAATCGCGAGCTACTCAATAATATTTATTTCTCTAGGTTTAACTTTGGCGACCTTGGGAAGTTCAACAATGAGTTCACCATTTTTGAACGTAGCCTTGGCCTTTTCGGAATCCACCTCCGTAGGAAGTGAACAAGATCTACTAAACGATCTGTTTTGGATTTCGTGCCTAAAGAACTTTTCCTGCTTATTTTCTTCCTTTGTTTCTTTTTTAACCTCACCGGAAACTACGAGTTTTGTGTTTTCAACGGTAATTTTTACATTCTCCTTATCGAAACCGGGAATCTGAATCTTTACTTCAAGAGTATCACCCTTATCGACAATATTCATAGGAGGAAGATTTTGTGGGAAATCCTCATCGTCCCACTCCCAGGGAGATATCATGCTCCAAGGGTTCCAAACCGAGATTCTATTCATAACTTTAGAAATTAAATTAAATACATCTTGGCACTCATTACGTCCGAGTGCTAACCAATTATAATAACCCTTACTCACCTTTGTCAAGTAGGTTGATAAAAGCTAAAATAGGTCATGAATATACACTTCCTATTAAAATTATCATTAATCTGTATTCTTGTTGTTTTACCTGCCGTTATTTCATATATAAAAACCAAGAATCTTAATATTGCAATTCTTTCAAGCCTTCTATTCTCACTTGGATTCAATATTGCTTACCACTTTATCTCACCTGATTCATATATAAATGGAAGGTTAATTTATTACAAAATTCCCACAATCCACATAATCGACATTCTTTGCCTTCTTATAACAATATACATCGCATTCAAGAAAAGGCTTTCAACGCCCATAGCCCTTATCCTTGTTGCGCTTTGTATACCCCTGGCGGTACATTTTTCATACCCGGCACTAAGTTATACATTAAAATATATCCTATATTTGATTACAGCTTTTTCAATATCAAACACATATTCAAAAAAAGAAATCGGAATTGCCGTTAAATTCGGATTATTTCCTATGCTTTGTTTAAACTTAATTGTAGCGCTCTATCAGGTTGTTTTCCGTCATTCGCTTGGACTAAACATAATAGGAGAGTCTATTATCGATAAAACTGCGATAGATATAGCCGCCCTGTCTATTAAGGACATATTTATCGTTAGAGGTTATGGATTTTTATCCCATCCTAACGTACTTGCCGGATTATCTTTATTCACGTTAATCATTAGTGACAAAACAACATATTCCAAAACATTTTCTTCGGTTATAAGAATTATCTGCAGTATAATTATTTGCCTAACCTTATCAAAAGCAGGAATTTTCTTACTTGTACTTTACTGGATACTAAAGCTTACTTCCAATAGATATCACGGTGTATTGTTACTTCTTCTTACACTCACAGCCACGGCAGTAATAGGGGTGGGGGTATACACAAGTGCCGATTTTGTGCGAATTAGGATAGAACAAGTCGACCAAGCCCTTTTACATTTTACTTCGAACCTTCCCAAATCACTTCTTGGCACGGGTATTACGGGATTTCTTGATCTGTCTTCTATTGACCCAATAATTCAAAAAACCGGTACATATTTTATTCAGCCAATTCACAACATATTGCTTTCGATAATTGTAGAATATGGCGTATTCTGTATAGGCTGGGGGGTATTGATAGCGGGGTTTATTTCCACTCGGTTGCAGCTTCTAAAACAAAATCCAAAGACTTTATTTACATTACTTTTTGTGATAGTTATTGGTTTGTTTGATCACTATTTTCTAACAATACCGACCGGAATATTTTTATTCTGTATGATATTGGCACTTAGTAGACCCAAGTTTATCGAACGATAGCTTTCCTGTAATATTCAAGGATATCCATATAATTCTGAACCCCATTAGCCCAGTAATGCATTCCCGTAGCACCGCAAGGTGGACAGTAAATGGCTTCCATCATTAGTGGGGTAATCTTCTTTCCATAACCTGTAGCAAGTCTTTCAGTAATATGTGAAATTGATTCGTTCCACGATGAAAATATACTATACGCACCGTTAGGACCACCTTTCCAACCCCAACCATTATAAGAATTTACAGGAATCACTTTTCCAAAACCCGATTCGACACCCATGATCGAAACCGCCAGTCTCCAATCATTACCGTTTTTATCAGCCTCTTGCACGAAAACTTCTGCGTATTCCGCAACCGGAGATCCATACTGAGTTAAAAGCATCTCAATTGCCCTAACACGGGGATCAACGCTCTGCTCACCGGCAGATAGAACGTATCCACCAAAGCTCCAACCAATATCAGACATTTGATTATCAAAAGGTAAATTCATATCCTGCATAAGCGGCTCCAAAGTGTATCCACTTGCAGAACTCCCAAGTACCGGATCATTTGTTAATACAAAGGGAATAAATTCATTAATAATGCTAGGAAAAAGCACAAAGGAAAGAATAAAAACCCATAAAACGGTTCCCAAAATCCAACCATATTTTTTTGCAAATTCCCAAAGCTTTCTCATACCCTAGAATAGCATCAAATATCAGAAATTAAAAGAAAGTGGTATGATACTCGGAATTTATAACATAAAATCAAACGTGAAAAAACCAACTCCTACAATCAGCTGCGTTATCCCGGCATATAATGAAGGTCCTCGCATTGAAAAAGTATTATCTCTTGCATTATCTTATCGTAAATTTTCTGAAGTTGTGGTCGTAAATGATGGCTCATCCGATAACACACAAAAAATTCTTTCCGCTTACAAAAAGACTCATCCTCAACTTTCCATATTCAGACACAACCGGAACAAAGGAAAAACAGCAGCCATAATCAATGGAATTAAAAAGGCTAGCGGCCAGATAATTGTTCTTTTGGACGCTGACCTGGAAGATATCCTACTAAAAAACCTTGATCAGCTAATCAATCCTATTATCCAAGACGGATACGACATGACAATCCTCGATAGAATCAGTGATAGAAAAAGCATAATAGGGTGGACTAATATTCCAAGGTTATTAGGGGGCGAGCGGGCTTTTTATAAAGAAGAGTTTGAAAAGATAATTATCGATCCACAAAAGGGCTACCTTCTAGAGGTAATAATGAATACCCATTATGTTAAAAATAAACTAAAGGTAAAAACAATTTATTGTAGAGATCTAAAATCCTCGTATCAATTTAAAAAATGGGGCTTCTTTAAAGCTCTTTTTCGTTATGCAGACATGTTTATAAAAATATATAAAGAATCAAGAATTAAAGGCTTTTATATGCAAATTATAAACATTGAGGAGGACCGAATAGGAAAGGTTTATGAACTTACCAAGAAACTTCCTTTTTCACAGGTTACAAAGGCAATTATTATCCCGATTGGACTTGGACGTGCAATCCTTACAACAATTAGAACTAACCTCCCATTGCTAAAGGATCTTTATAAAATTGCACCGGGACTTGAAAAAGCTGATATAATAAAGGAATAACTTCGGTTAACAATGCATTTGGACAAGAAACAGGCTTACCTCCCACTAAGAAATAAAATTGCGGATTGTAGTGCCTGTAGGCTTAGAGAAAATGCTACCCAGGTTGTTCCCGGGGCAGGTTCACTTAACGCCGAAATTATGTTTATAGGTGAAGGTCCCGGAGCTACCGAGGACAAAGAGGGGTTACCCTTTGTAGGATCGGCAGGCAAATTTCTAAATGAACTTCTGGAATCAATAGGCTTAAGTAGAAACAAGGTCTTTATTACAAACATTGTAAAATGTAGACCACCAAACAACAGAGAGCCACTACCCGACGAGGTATCTACATGCGCTCCATGGCTTGATAAACAAATAGAAATTATAGCCCCCAGGGTATTTATTCCACTTGGAAGACACGCACTTAACCGATTCATTCCGGGAAGGCAGGTAGGTAACGATCACGGAAACTGTTACGAATACCGAGGGAGGGTATATTTTATATCGTACCATCCTGCGTTTGCACTATACAACGGCAGTAATAGGCCGGTATTAATGGCCGATTTTCAAAAGCTTAAAAGTTTCCTAGATGGAAATTTGGAACCGGTAAAAATTGATGACACCGTATCGGATATTATTAAGACAAAAGAAACGGCTCAGGAGAAGAAAAAACCCACTCCAGTTAAACCGCAAAGTCTTTTTTAGAAAAATGAGTGAAATGGTGAAACAGTCAAATAGTGAAGCAGCCAAGGAAAAGCCTGCTCGTACATCACTGACTACTGATTATTCCGTAGCTATCGTTCACGATTACTTTATATGGGATGGGGGAGGTGAAAAGGTTGTTAAGGCACTTACAGAGGTTTTCCCTGCTGCTGATGTTTATACAGGACTTATTCTACCCGGGTTTAAAGGTTGGTTGCCCAAAAATGTTAAAACTACCTGGGTTCAAAAACTTCCTTTTTTAAAATGGTTTTATCCTGCATACGAACTTCTGCTTCCATTTGCGTTCGAGTCCCTAAATCTCCAAGACTACGATGTTATTATTAGTAGCACAAGCATATTTGCAAAAGGGGTAATTGGAAAACCAACGTCACGTCATATTTCATATATTCATTGCCCTCCAAGGTTTTTATGGGGCATGGAACCAAGTAGACAAGGCAGAATTCCAAAAATTTTTAGGCTTCCGGTTAAGTTTATAAATAACCTACTTAGAATCTGGGATTACTCCTCAGCACAACGGCCCGATATTTTAGTTGCAAATTCAGAAGACATAAGAGCTCGTATAAAAAAGGCATATCGCAGAGACAGTATTGTTATAAATCCACCCATTGATACCCCGCCTCCGGCAGAAACTATTGATCAACGTATAACATCTAACCTACAACATTTACCTCCGGATGGCTACTACCTATACCTCGGTCGACTTGTAGATTACAAAAAGGTCGACGTAATAATTGATACATTCAAGAAGCTTCCCAACCTAAACCTTGTAATAGCGGGCACAGGAGATATGGAAGAATCATTAAAGGAGAAAGCAAGAGGGCTTAGTAACATCATATTCACCGGTCGAGTAGATGAATCAGAAAAATGGGAATTATATAAAAAGGCCAAAGCCACAATACATATAAATCACGAAGATTTTGGAATAGTCCCTGTAGAATCAATGATGGCAGGTACACCGGTAATCGGATTAAACAAAGGTGGCACAAAAGAAACGGTAATCAATGGAAAAACAGGAATACTAATAGAAGAGCCAGCGGTAGAAGATTTAGAAGCTGCGATTAAAAAATTTGAGAAGATGAATCCATCTCAGCTAAGCTCCATTAAGGAGTCTTCCGTAGCCCGTGGAAATCTTTATACGGTTGCCGAATTCAAAAGGTGTATTAAATCCCTTACCCAATAACAACCTTACAATCCCCTTGATAAATTTCTTCCTAAAATGTAAATTTGATAAAAGATTCTTGTTACTTTGTTCTCGCTGTTTTCGTAATCAATTAACATAATACTGTTTTAACTTAATTCAACTTAAAGCTATGGGTAATCGAATTTCAAGACGAACCTTTTTAACAAATATCGGAGCAACAACCATAGGAACAGCTTTGGTTCCCAACTTACCAGTAATTCCCCCCCCCCTCGAAGTAACCACAGTTGAAAAACCAGACAATAAAGAGATGCAAGAAACGGCTCCAACTGAAGCTGTCGTTATACCAAGAGCGGTAGACACCTTAATCAGTCCATTTGCAACACAAGGTTCAATTACTTTGTCAACTCTACCAGACAACACAACTACATTAATCCATCAAGGACTTAGGGCAAATGGGACAGCCGTAACCCTTACATTGGGAACAAATCCAAAGGTTATGACTTACACGCATGGAGGTAGTGTAGCTATCACTACTGGAGAAGGTCTGTATTCACATGCATACCTTGTAGACGAGGATCCCACAGGTGATCAGAACCCTTTAGCTCCGGGAGATAATAGAGTTGCACGTGCTGTAGGTGCACAGTCCAATGTTGAAAATCCTGTTGTAGTTATGGCAACTACCCAAAGTGGGCAATCAACCCCAAATATGGTAAGATTTGCATTACAGACTCCAACGGAGGTCAAGTATCTTGATGAATTTCTTGCCGGCACAATACCCGACTCGTTGGAGGGATATAGCATTTCTGTCCAAGAATTATATACAAGTGGTAGAAAATTCTATTCAGCTACTTTATTTGATAAATCAACAGGTAAAATCGTTGGAGGTTGTTCAGTTTGGGCTGATGAGTTTGAGAGTTTGGAAACAGATTCTACCTTAAATAATAGCCTAGGTAATGCTCCTAGTATCAGAACTGAAACTACCGGCGATTCTGTTGACATAGCAACAACTTCAAATAAAGTTACAGATCCATCATCTGTTTCGATAGGTAATGGTTCAGTAATTTTTGGACGATACGTAAACAGAGATTCAACAATCGGAGCTAGTTTTGCATTTGTTGACCAAGGTGGAGTCCTTGTAACTCCAGTAGATATACAAGAACCAATAGATACAAACCACCTTCACGGGCTTACTTATATTGAAAACTTAACCATCTCCCTTCCTAATGGTTCGGAGCTTAAAGGAAACTTCTTTGCATCCCTTATTAGAATAGATGTTAACGGAGAAAAAAGACTCACATATAGATTATACGAATTTACCCCTACTCAACAACCATTAGTTCAATCAACACTAACTCCAATCTTAGATATTGAGCTTCCCGATTGTTCAGACGTTAAAGGAATACCGTGTTTGAGCGCAGGAAATAATATTGAACTTTTTCAGCGAACTGATGGAACAAATCCTCCGATTGGACGCTTTGATGTTTTATATCAAAGACTTACAAAACCTGAAGAAGAGGCTTTCGGAGCCAGCGTTTTGGTCCAGAGGACTGTAACTGGCGGGAGTAAGGTATTTCTTCCAGTTACTATGAAGAATGCTCAATAAAACCTTTAACAAGTTAATAAATCTATAAGTCACAACAAATCCTTCTTACTCACTGCTTACGCTAACTCATTAACTACTTCACTATTTCACCGGCTTACTGTATAATACCAACGCTATTTTAAAGAAATAATCCTAAGTTAATTTAATTTGTCCGTGAAATGGCTGTTCAGTCAGAGCTAATGACCGCAATAAACCAAATAAGTGCAGACCGTGGAATAGATGCAGATACAGTTTATCAATCTATAACCGATGCAATCAAGTCAGCTTACGAAAAAGAATATGGATCAGATGTCGAAATTGATATTGATATCGACCAAAGGGAAGGTATTCTTAAGGCATTTTTAACTAAAACCGTTGTTAAATCAGTTGAAAACAATCAAACCCAAGTTTCCAAAAAAGAAGCAGATACCCTAACCGGTCAAAAGGTCAAAATTGGCGACAAAATAAAGGTTGAAGTTCCCGTAAGTGACTTCGGAAGAATTGCCGCAAGAGCTGCTAAAAACGTTCTTATCGGCAGTATCAGAACCGCAGAGCGCGAGTCAATCTTTGATGACATACAAACAAAAATCGGGAATGTTGTATCAGCCAAGATTCAACGAATGCGAGGCGAAACCGCAATAGTGGAAGTTGATCGAGCAATTGCAATAATGCCTCCTGAAGAACAAATAGGAAACGAATTTTATAAAATCGGCGAGCGTTACAGAGTAATGATCAAAGGTGTCGAGGAAGTAAATAACCGAAAAGAAGTAATTGTATCTCGTGCAACAAACGAATTTCTGGCCGGACTATTTGAAATAGAAATTCCAGAAATAGCGTCGGGTTCTGTTGAAATAAAAAGTACAGCCCGTGAAGTCGGATTTAGAAGTAAAGTTGCGGTAACCTCCGATCAAGAAGGAATTGACCCTATTGGATCATGTATTGGTCAAAAGGGAGTAAGAATCTCAAATATTATGAATGAACTCGGGACGGAAAAGGTCGATGTTATTGAGTGGGCCGAAAATCCTGAACGATTCATTGCAAATGCACTTAGCCCCGCCAAAGTGATCGATGTAAAAATTAATAACAAAAATGAAGCCATTGTTAATGTGGACGATGATCAAGTCTCATTGGCAATAGGTCGAGAGGGTCAGAACGTGAGACTTGCAGCAAAATTAACAGGTTATAAAATAACCGTAACGGCAAAGAGCCTTAAGAAAAAACTCACAAGTGAAAGCGATGTCGAAGAATTGAATAAAGCTGCAATAGAAATGCGTGAAAAAATAATGGCAGAAGAGACAGCAAAGGCAGAAGAGGAAAAGAAAACCAAAGAGGAAGATAAGTCGAAGAGTGAACCAGTAAAGTAGTGAAGCAGGATAGTATTCTGGAGAACCGATATGTGAGAAGGAAATCGCTTTAGCACAAATTATAATAAGCAAAGGGCTTCCGCCGAACACATTGGTCGACAGGGAATACTGAAGCAGTAACGTTTCCGCGACTACAAAGTTAACCTACAATTACAATGCAAAAGAAAACACAACAAACACAAACAGCATGGAGAGCCCCTATTGTCGGTGTATTAGGTCATGTGGACCACGGAAAAACCACTTTACTCGATGCCCTTAGAAAGACGGCAATTTGGGACAGCGAAGCAGGCGGAATCACTCAACACATTTCATGGTCAACCCTTAATTACAATAACAAGCAAATCACATTTATAGACACCCCGGGTCACCAGGCATTCTCAATAATGCGTGAAATTGGTGGAAAAACTGCCGATGTTATTCTTTTAATAGTTGCCGCAGATGCGGGTGTACAACCCCAAACCAAAGAAGCAATCGAAATACTTAAAGCTGCACAGACCGAAACCATCGTTGTAATAACCAAAATTGATTTAGAAGGTGCAAACGCAGATAAAGTAAAACAGCAATTAAGTGAGGAAGGCATTCTTGTTGAAGGTTGGGGTGGCAAAACCCCCATTGTCGAAGTAAGCGCCAAGACAGGGCAGGGTCTAACCGATCTTTTAGAGATGATTATTCTTATTGCGGAACTTAAGGAGCTTACAACCACTCAGTCGGAGTATGGACTTGCCGTAATATTGGACGCTTGGGTCGATAAATCAATGGGTAAGTGTCTTGATGCAATTATTATTAAAGGCTCATTCAAGAAACGCTTCTTTATATCTTCGCCTCAAGGTACAGAACGTGCAGGTGTTTTATTTGATCAAAGCGAAAAGCTTGTTAATGAAGTTTCAGAAGGAAATGGCGTTAGAATAATTAGTCTTTCAAATATTCATTCTGCAGGAAAACTATTGTATTGTGCCGAAACAGAGAAAGGAATTGTTGCAGCAAAAGAATTTTTTAAAAATACTAGCTACCAGGAATGTGAATTAACTTGCAATCAACCAACAGAAGAGGTTGTAGCAGAATCCTTAGAGGAGCTTTTTACCGAAGAAACCAGAATTCCTCTCAACCTTATTTTAAAGGCCGATACTCCGGCAGTTCTCGACGCCGTTCGTAAAGAGTTAGATAATCTTCAAAAGACAACTCCGGACGTCGAATTTAAATTACACAGATCTGAAGTCGGACCCATTACAATTGCTGACGTTGAAAACGCTAGGGCAAGTAAAAACTCACTCATTGTAGGATTCAATGTTCCCGTGGAAAAGCTTGCAGAGAAAAAAGCAAAGGAGGTTGATGTGAGTATTAAAACCTATGCCATTATCTACAGAATGATCGATGATATTAAAGAGCGTATCACCTTACTTACCAAACCTACCGAACAAAAAGATATCTTGGGTAAAGCAAATGTTAAGCAAGTCTTTATCTTGACGGAAGGCGATAAAGTTGCCGGTTCGATTGTTACCGAAGGTAAAATTACTAAGGGAGCTCGTGTAGAAATCTTACGAAAAGGTGAAGTTATTGGTGAGTCAACTATTCAATCTCTTAGAATTCTAAAAGAGAAAGTTGATGTTGTAAATAAAGGATTCGAATGTGGAATCATTTTTAAAGATACCCTTGAGGTTTTAGAGGGTGATGAAGTTGTAACCTTTAGGATTAAGAAAATTAATTAATCCTAAGTTCTTCTAGTTTTTTTAATTAGCAGAAGTATTAGTAGAGAGTGTGTATTGGTGGACTATTTTTTTAAAAGTTCCAACGTAATAACGAAAATCGAGTAGATATTTCTTGTGGAAAAAAAGATCTACTTCAACTCTTTATCTAATCGAGCGTTTTCCCTTAAACCCGTTATCAAATAAAGCTTTTGTTTTGTTAATATTTTTGTGTATTTTGAAGTGGATGTATCTGTATAGAGTTTGGCAAGAATTTTCTTCATCCACATTTTTGGAAAACCGATAAGACTAGTCCACATTGCGTAACAGTGAAAAATAAACGTCACGACACATAGGCGGGACTGGTGTCAAAGTGGTTGTCTTGCAATCGTTTTGCCCCTGCATTTAGTAACATATTTGCCTGGACTTATCCACATTTATCCACAAAGAGGCCACGTGGTAAAGTGGTGAACTCCTAGCGGCCCTAAGTTTTGGATGGCTTGCGTATGCAGCTGTTACTAATATCTGTTTGAACGACGTAACCTGACGTGATAGTAGAGGGGTAGTTGGTCCCGGGTAGGGATATGTGAGACTATTTAATGCCACTTTAGGGGATATTTCTTTAGAAATCTTTAGGTCATTGCAAATTCGCACACATTTCTGTATTCGCAGAACCTACAAAGAGGCGAAGGGTTAGCCGTAAATTGTTTGGAATTAATCTTTTCGACGGCGGGGCCGATTTTTTCCCATAACTCGTTTTCAAGTTTATCGTAGTAACCTTCCGGAAGCTTTATAAGCTGATCTTTTCCATGATCAACAAAGAAAAGACTTATCTCGTCAACTTTTGACATAAATTTCTGGGTAAATGCATAGGCATATATTTTGAGTTGCATATCATTTTTTACGTCGGCAATATCCTTTAAGTTTCCTGTTTTGTAGTCGATAATCCTGAATTTATTATCATTTGTTTTATCAACTCTGTCGATTCTCCCTGTAAGCACAATATCCTTTAGAAGAACTTTAAACGTATCTTCAATTACCACAAGTGAGCCTTTAGATTCATAGTGCTTTGCGTAAAAGTTTTGAACGGTTTTCTTTGCTGTTTGCTTTTGTGCTTCGGATTCTTCTTTTGTATCAAAGGGCGAAGGATCCCAACTGTTATCGATAAACGCAAGTGCA
The DNA here is from genome assembly GCA_016927995.1 of Candidatus Dojkabacteria bacterium. Taxonomy (NCBI): domain Bacteria; species Candidatus Dojkabacteria bacterium. Next base: position 23,428 of record JAFGLO010000008.1, on the reverse strand, counting down.
TTTTCGATTGGAAGTTGTTTATTATTTTGTTTTAAATAAAGGAACATATGCTTTAAAAGCTCGTGAATTATCGAACCGTAAAAAAAGGTTGCACTTTGTTTTGATGGGAGCTTTAGAATATACCGAAGTTTGTATTGATATGGACAACTTTCGTATGAATTAAGTTGGGAGTAGCTTAATGTTGAAACCTTTGGTTCCCAAAACGGAATGGCTTTATTGTCCGGGGTAAGACTGGAATCAATCATAATTTCGGAAAGTTTGTCTCGGTTAAGATCCGGCTTTGGTGTGGCGCTTGCATTTATTCCAAGTTCAGCCAAAAAGACACTTGGCTTTTTAATCTGTTTCCCGTCGTTATATTTTTGGGCAAAACTTAAGAATAGTCGACGTTTTGCTCGTGTTAGTGCAACGTAAAATAGCCGTCGTTCCTCCTGAATATGAAAATCTCCCTCGGGTAATATTTCATGAATAATATGGCTTGGTAAATCAATCGGATCTTTTCTATCATCCGATGGAAATCTCCTTCCCGCCAGTCCAACAAGAAAAACAGTGTCAAATTCGAGACCCTTCGCCTTATGGACCGTTAAAATATTTACTGCATCTACCGAACTAAATTCCTCCTCGTCCTCGGGCGGTTCACCGGAAAACTTTATGGAATCGATATATCTTACAAAGTCATCGGGATTAGTAGTTCCAAATTTTAACGAAAAAGTCTTGATTATGTTTAAAATTCGTTCAATATTATTAATTTCAATCTTTGCTGAAATATTATCTTCCTTTGTGAGGTTTATAAGTACATCTAGTTTTGAAAGAGTGTTGTAAACAATGAAGGTTAAATCCTTTTGATCTCGAACCAATTTAAGAGATTCTGCAATTAGATTAAATATTTTGGTAATCTTTTCAATGGAATCATCTTTTATATGAAGATTTATAATCTCGGGGGATAGTACGGGCTTGGCTTCAGGGTTATCAAGCGATAGTCCCAAATTACGTTCAATCCATAAAAGAACCGTCTCTTTGGAATATTTTGCCTTTTGGTTAATCAACATAAAGTCACGAGGATTTAGTTGGTTATATTTATGTCTAAGTAGATACAGCATTGAAAGATCGTCTGTATAATCAGTCAAAACACGCAGAAACGAAAGAATAAAAAGTACTTCGTCTTCCGTTAGCAGATTTTTGCCCTGTGCAAGGTTATAAGGAATTCCTGCTTTTGAGAAAACCTCGGTAATCTGATTTACGTGATTTAGGCTTCGGGCAAGAATTGAAATATCTGAGAGTGCGATATTTTTACTTGCTTCATTTTCCTGAATAAGTGTAAGTTGCCCGGGCTCTGTCTCTTTCTTAGGTTCAGAGATTACAATCTCAACAGAATTTGGTTTGCTGTCAGAATAGAGCTTGGAAAGTTTTATTCCTGTAAGTTTGGAAATTTCACGGGCAATCCATTCAGCCTCGTCGTAACCGGTTTCTGACACGGTGACGTTTATTTCTGTATCTAGCTCATTCCCCTGTGCCTTTAGCAGTTTTGAGATTTTGGTCTTTATTTCAAGCCTATCGGGGTTATTATTTTGAATACTTTGATATGCAAGATTTAAGATAGGTTGTGTTGAACGATAGTTGTCAACAAGTACATACACCTCAGTTTTAGGAAAATCTTTTTGGAATGTTAGTATATTTGAAATTGATGCACCTCTAAATTTGTAGATTGATTGATCGTCGTCGCCGACAACCATTAAGTTATTATTAGGATGGGCTAAAAGTTTCAAAAGTGCGTACTGTGCATAGTTTGTATCTTGGAACTCGTCAACCAATATATATTTAAAGAGCTGTTGATATTTCTTAAGAATTGCAGGTCTTTTCTTGAATAATTCGATTGTTTTTTGAACCATATCTCCGAAATCAAGAAGATTAAGCTCATTTTTTACAGACTCAAATTCCACAAAAACTCTTGCCAGTTCAAAATTTCCGGCCAATGTATTAAATTCTGCAGATACATCTTCGGGAATCTCTTCGACTTTTGGATAGATGTTAGCAAGATTTTTCCAGGATGGAATTTTTTTTGGGTTGCTTACAGTGTATACGAAAGAGTCAATCGTTGTTTTTACCTGATTTTTATCTAAAAGATTTTTAAACTGTGACTCAGAAAGTCCATGTTTTTTAAGGAAGGAAAGTAATGATTTGGTCACGTAATTAAAGAATTCCTGGGCGCTATATGCTTCATCTTGAACTCTACTAAAGAAAGACAAGATATCACTTACATATTTATATTTATTACCACTGGGACGGTATCTATCTAGTGAAAAAGCACGGATATATTCCTTAAAAAGGTGTATAGCTTCACGCTTATTTATTAATCTAAAACTTGGCTCCAAGTCAAAATGCACTGCATTTTGTTTTAGAATTTTTTCACAGAATGTGTGAAAAGTCATAATCCACTCGGTAAATGTCCCTAGCGGCAACGCTTGGTCAACACGCTCTGCCATTTCGGAGGCAGCCTTATTTGTGAAGGTTAAGGCAAGTATTTCGGAGGGTAGGGCTTTCTTTGTTTTTATTAGACTTACGATTCTTTGAGTTATAACAAATGTTTTTCCCGTTCCCGCACCTGCGATCACAAGTGCCGGACCATCTATATGTGCAATTGCCGCCTGTTGATTTTTGTTTATTTTCAGTGTCTTTTCCATTGTGTGTAGTATATAGCCTGAGTCTATGTATCGCAAGATTGTCCAAATAGTATTATCGATTATCCAGGTTGACTTGTACAAAAGACGAGTGATACTAATCCGACCTTTTGGTGTATAATACGAAACAGGATACCTTAAATAAGTTCTTCAAAACTACATGAAAGTTTTTACAAGAATCATTCTCACCGTTTTCCTGTTGGCGGATATTGCGTTCGTTGGATATTTGCTTCTGGATCCACATAAAACTAATACTCAAACAAATCTTGAAGATAACACGTCTTCGGTTGTCGACTGGACCGTTAGCAACTATAGTGAGACGGTAACTACATACAAACTTGGAACTCAGACAATTCTTGAAGTTAACTCAAGTGCTACAACAGATCAGATTGTCGAAGCGTTGGATAGCTCGATATCACAGGCAGAAACGGCTTCTAACACTCAAGAACCCGTAAGTACGCCGGAAACTACAATTGTTAGCAATATATCCGCAGAATCTGATATAAAAGCTGCATCTATTTCAACCGTAAACGTTGTTGGTCCTTCCGGAACGCAACTGGCATACATTGATTCAGAAGTTGTCGATAGGGTTAAGTATCAAAGAATAAAAGATATAAAGATTTACCAGACCGAACAATCAAACATGCTTTCTGTTGAACTTCCTTCTGGATATAGTGCCAATATTGAAGCATTGATAATTTATCCAAATGGAAGGGCGCCAGAATATTGGACTTGGACTGTAAATTTAGATTCAGAAGTGATTACGTTGGATGAATCAACCCAGGATAGAGTAACTGCTCCGTCAGCAGAAACGGCTAATAAAGTACCATTAATTGTTGCAATGGATGAACATATAAATTTTATTGTGGGTCAGGGTACAACCGCAGTGAAGTTTAAATTTGTTAGAAAAGATGGTTATTCTGCAGAACTTACCGATATGACTAGACTTCCATTTGCTCCAATGACATATATAGATACTAAAAGGTCCGGATTTTATTTTGATATGGATTGGATGATGACCGATAGGTTTACAATGCCTGCACAGGTTGACTACTATGAGCTTACAGTAATGCATGCAAATGGTGAGATAGCAACATATCGATATGAACAGGATGACACCGATTTTGGTGTTTACGTTAAAATGCCACAGGTTGACGACGTAACTCAAGGCTATGTTTTTTACGAAGAATATCCCGGAAGTTGGTTTGCTCAGTCCGAATACTTAGAGGGAAAGACTATTTCAAAAACAGGTCAGCTATATTTTGTTTGTTGGGAATCTTTCTCTCGGTTAAGAAGCAGGAAAACATTATACGAAGTATTCCCGAGTGTTTTTACGGATGATTCTATATCTATAATTCCTTTCTACTCAGGATACCTTTCATATACTTGGCCCAATGAGATTTATCTCTCGTCAGGTGATGTTTTGGGTGGACATGGTGCCGGTAATAACTTTATTTATGTTCCAGAGGCTACCGAGGAGCAAGGTGTTGATCTAATTGTTTCGGGAGTGAGTAGGAACGCTTATTATTACTATATTGATTTTTGTAATGTAGGAACAAGTTCCAGTGACGGGTTCTTGACATTGAGTATAAAAAATAAGGAAACGGGTGTATTATTTGAAACCAACCATCATTACCCATTTTCCGTTCCGGAACCCGGTACTTGTATGCGTACGGGTAGTATAACTCGTGGCGTAATAGGGGATAATGGAGGGGATCAGGTTATGCATATTGAGGCCTCGGTTGATTATAGAGATACGGTAATTGAAACAAATGAGTTAAACAATACTTTTGAAAAAAGTTTTGAATAACCTTGTTTCTAATTGGTTAAAACATTGTCTTTTTGACTAAATAAGAAAGAAAAGATTTATAGCGTGGACATTTTAAGTGAACCTCGAAACAGGTTCATGGATTTTGGTGCTTTTGCTTCCATACTTTTGGAAGCATCAAATGCCCGGGATTTAATTCATAGGCTTTCACTCGAATCCGGGCCTTTAATGGTTAGACAAATGGTTTCTCCTCAATTTGGGAAAGACAAAATATATATTCAACAACCGGCTGCGAACGAAGATACCAGGATTGTTTCGGGAAGTCGTTTTGCAAGAATGTATACGTGCGCAGAACCATGGGGACAACTACAGGAACTACGGGCGAGGGTTGAAGTTTTATGTAACGGCGATAAAGATTATATAGAATTGACAAATCCGCAAATTTTTAAAGATGGGAAGTATTTAGATGTTTCCTCGTTTACTGATTGGGGACTCCCTTTTGTTTCGCAGACTAAAAACCCCGAAACCGTCAACTTGGTCGTTGCCGGAAGAGATAAATATGCGGTGCTTAAAGAAGTAGATGGCAGTCCCGTGTTAAGCTTTGGGTTTCGTATCCAGCCTGTAAGACATGCCCAAGAGGTGCAATATCCAACCTGGATAGAAGTAGGGGCTATCGAATTATCAGATGAAACGAACAATGATATATCTGCTCTTAAAACTTTCTTTAGTTGACTTTTGATACTAAAATCCCACCCCAAACAGGGTATCATAAAAGGATTTAGTGTTAGAACGATATCCGGTTTACTCCTTGGGTTGCTCATCGTTAGCGGATTCACCATCCGAAAGGTTTTCACTTTCTTTTCCGGTAGAATCGCTCTCCTCCTCGGATTCTTCACCCGGGGTGGTTTCTGTTGTTTCTTCAATAACCTTTTGAGCCTTGGCTATAGTCACAACCGTTCGTTTTAATTCCTTTTCGGAAAGACTTAAATTCTCGGGGAGCTTTAAATCTTCGACCAATACGTTGTCACCGATTACTTTGAGTGTAGTAATATCAACATCTATTTGGTCCGGAATGTAATCTGGGAGACAGGTGACCTCGACCTGATCAAGCTCATGTACAAGAACTCCAATGTTATTTTTAACGGCAGGTGAAATCCCGGTAAGTACAACCGGAACGGAAACTGTAACAGGGGTATTTTCATTAACTGCCATAAAGTCTACGTGAAGTATATCGTTGGTTACCGGATGCATGACAACATCCTTAATGATTGCCAAGATTAGTGTCTCATCAAGTTCGAGCTGAACCGGTCTTGCTGAGCTTAGTCTACCCATGACTTCGTGTAACGTTTCTTGGGTTAGCTGAATATTCTTGGATTCGCGATTTTTTCCATAACCATAGATTACAGCAGGGGTAATACCGTCATTTCTTAAGGTTCTGCATGCTTTTCCGGTAACGGTCCTTTTGTCTACGTGAATATCTTCCATTAACTTGTAGATTAAATTAGGTTTTAGCTTCTTTGTAATTTCAGTAGGGAAGCAGACTTCATTGACACTGTGAAAGTAACGGTGTATTATACACTAGTTACATTTACTCCGTAAAGAGTTATCCATTATTCTTGAAATAATACTGAAAATTAAATTTTAAAAAATTGTCATGGCAAAGACAAAACGTACCTATCAACCCAACAAAAGAACCAGAAACAAAAAGTTTGGATTTAGGGCCAGAATGGCAACCAAAGATGGACGAAAAGTTATAAAGCGAAGAAAATTAAAAGGTCGGGAAAGTCTTTCCGTTACAAAAGAAATGACAGGACTTGGCAAAAAGTTTTAGTTTCTTTTTTTCTTATGGGTAAATTTTTTGACACGGTATCGTCTCCCAAGCAATTCTCGTTGATAAAGTCGAAAGGTAAATATTTTAGGACCGAGTATGGATACGGGTTTATTCTAAACACAGATCTTAAAAAAAGCGTTCTTTCCGTAATCGTTTCAAAGAAAGTATCAAAGCTTGCAGTGGTTCGAAACAGGATTAAACGGTTGTTTAGAGCCGCATTTACTGATATATTACGCAAGTCAAAAGACAAGAGCGTAGGTTTGGTATATGTTTTTAAAGGTCACAAAAGTCCACACTATAAAGAGGTTTGGGATACATTAACAAGAATAATAAATTAAAAAGGGCTTAAAATGGCAGATTTTTTTAACCTAATCTTGATTCAGCCCGTAACAAATATTTTTGCAATTTTTTATTTTCTTACTGGGCAGAGTTTTATTTTCGGAATTGTCTTGATAACTGTTCTTATAAAAGTGTTGGTTTATCCTTTATATAAAAAGCAGCTGGAGTCGGCTCATCGCTTAAAAGAGGCACAGCCGAGAATTGAAAAATTAAGGGAAAAATACAAGGACAACCCTGTAAAGTTACAGCAAGAAACAGTTGCTTTATATAAAGAGATTAAATACAACCCAATGGGGTGCTTAACTTCTTTAATTATTCAACTGCCGATTGTAATTACACTTTATTCCGTAATTAGAAAAATTTCTAACGGTGAAGGAATGGTATTGTATCCATTTATAATGAGTTTATTTAAACTTTCCGGTGATGTTACAGTTAAGCTTTCGGAATTCGGGATTGACTTTGCGAAGACTGCAAGTAACGTAACCAAAGATTTCGGATTCTGGGCAATGGAATCGCTGCCCTATATTTTGGGAATTGTTCTCGTGGTTTTGATACAGTTTGCAAGTAGCTATGTTAGCACGATTTCATCAAGTAAGCGAACTGATGAAGAGAAAAGGAATCAAAAGAAAAAGAAAGATGCTGAGCCTGATCCAATGGCTCAAATGAATTCGCCAACATTTCTCTTAATTAACTCGGGATTTATGGCGGTTATCTTTGGGAATGTAGCATGGACAATGCCATTGGGCTTATCTGTTTACTGGATAGTACAGTCGGCTGTTTCAATTGCGCAACAACTTATCGTAAATGCCGAGCTTTCCAAAAGAAGACAGGACAAATTGCCTCAAAAGAGCCCTAAAAAAAAGAATTAAATTTTTAAAGTGCGTATCATGTCCAAAATTTCCACAAAAAATGTAGAAACAGCAGTAAAGAAGCTTTTGGATCTTCTTGAGGTTGAAGCAACAATTGATATTTCAACAGAGGGTAAGGGCGATCAAGCCTGTGTAAACGTAAACATAACAAGTGAGGAGGGTGGGCGGCTAATTGGGTACAAAGGTCAGATCCTTAATTCCTTACAATTTGTACTAACCATTGTGCAAAAAGACAATATAGGGGACGCGAAACTGTTTTTAGATATCAATAATTACAAGACCGAGCATGTCGAAAAGCTTAAGACAATTGCACAGCAGGCTGTTATCCAAGTTAATGATACCGGACTACCTGTTGATCTTGGACCCATGAATCCTTTTGACAGAAGAGTTATTCATCTGGAAATTGAAACAATTAAAGGTGTTATTACCGAAAGCATTGGTTCCGAAGATGACTATATTAAGCGAATTGTTGTCAAATCCGGTAAAAAATGATCTGCATTTAGACTAAGATTTTGTCGGGTGAGTTTTCATAAGGTTTACTGACTAATTCGACTTACAGATCCTTAGTTGCAGCCTACTTGCCCCCTGTAGTATACTGAATGTATGAAGATGCTGTCCAAAATTCTTTTAAGTGCCCTTGTGTTTTTTTCCATGGCCGCATTTACGAATACCGTATTTGCCGATGAACTTGACGATATTAACAACCAAAAGGACGAAAAGCTCGACGAGAAAGCCGGAAAACAGGGTGATCTAAAAACGGTAAACTATCAGATTACGTCGGCCAGCAACGCAATTTATTACGTTGCCGATCGAATTAACACAATAGAAACAGAACTTGCCCAACTGGCTATGGATAAGATTACGCTTGAAGATAGTATTGCAGCACTTGAACTCCAGATTGGTGATCTGTCACACGAATTTGAAACCCAATACACGGAATACAAGACTCTGATTTCCGAGCTTTATAAACTAGTTGCAGAAGATGAAGAAAGTCTAATCTATTTTTCTACAGATTTTTCCGATTTTGAAACAATTGCATACTTTGAAAACATTGAAGCCGGTTTATATAGGAAGATCACAGAAATAGAAGACCAGTTGAGCTGGGTGTTAAGTGCAAAAATCCAACTGGATGCCGATAAGGAAACACTTTTGCAGAAGGAAGTTGAATATTTATCGCTTTCGGAAGAGTTGGCAACACAAAAGATACAGTACCAAAATTTTCTTAACGCACAAAAGCAGGCTCAAGTCCAGTTGCTTGCGGATTTAAAAGACATTGATAGCGAGATAGCATCGCTTGATATTGCCGCACAGCGGATAATTGCAGCAAAGTATGCAAGTGTAAACCCGGGTAGCTCGTCAGGCGGGAGTTTTCCAAAGCCTGTAACGTCCGGTAATGCATATTTTAAGGTAACAATAACCAATGCGAGCGGAACATCAATATATGATTCTTATGTACAGGGACCAGTCAGGGTTTCATCGGTAAGCCCACTTGAAATCGCAAGTGATGCAGGGTTTTCATATGGAAAGTATCGTGGTACGTTGGAGGCTCGTGGTGATACTAACGTCTATCTAATAAATGAGCTGCCCTTAGAACAATATATCCGGGGACTATCGGAAATGTCTGCGTGGTGGGGAACAAATGGTGGAATGGAGGCCTTGAAATCGCAGGCAATTATTGGAAAGTCATACGCAATAGCTAATCTTGGTAAACGGGCTAATTATAACTTTGACCTTTACGATAATACATCGGATCAAGCATATCGTGGATACATAAAGGAGATCGAAAATTACGGAAATTACTGGACGTCGGCTGTCGATGCCGTAAACGGGAAGGTATTAACTTATGCTGGGGCGGTAATTGCACCATACTATCATTCAAATAGCGGTGGACACACGCTTTCCTCTCAGGAGGTTTGGGGCGGATTTCGTGGATTTGTTCAGGCCGAGTCTGATTGGTACTACGAAAACGGCTCGCTTAGGGCACCGCTAAATTACTACACATACTGGTGTGCAGGATGTTCAACATCCGGTGGGGTAGTCCATTCCGGACTTAATTCAAGCAACATAATTCCAATTATTGACTATGGTATATCGTATTGCGGCCTGGGTTCGGGAATTACCTCAAAAGTCGGAACAATAACCGGAATGCAGCACTTCTATGATACGGGTGGGACAACCATTCAGTCAAACACAAAATATACAACAACCCTTAGAATAACCGGTACGGCAGGGACTTACGACATGCCCGCAGACTGTTTTAGAATTGGGTACAACGTTCAAGCTTCGGGAAATCTTGCCATTTGGACAAAACTTTGGGATGTAGTAAACCAAAATGGCGAATTTTTATTCTGGACACGAGGGTTCGGGCACAGGGTGGGTTTAAGTCAATATGGCGCGTATTATTATTCAATGATCGGTCAGTCTTACAATCAAATATTATCTCACTATTATCGAGGTACATTGGTTTCTGATTATAATACAAATATTAGTATAAGAATTGGACTCACTGTTGCTCCTTCGGAGTATTATCTGCTTTTATCCAACTCCGGGACAGTTACCGTTGGAGGTACAACAATTGCAAATGTAGGTGCCGGCTACAGGGTATATATTGTAGAACTTCAATAGGAATGTTATAATTTATCATGTGATAATGGATCTGAGTGCAAGTAAGATAAAACTTAATCCTTTAAACTATGATCGATAAGCAGCAGCAGAGAACAGAAAAACGAATCAATAAAACAGCAATGACTCTTGGTCGGCAGCTTAATCGTTTTCGTTCGGGTACGCTTTTTTCGAAAGCATATTCTTTTCCCCAAGGAATTGAACTTGATGGTCAGGAGCCGAAAGAAAAAATTATTCTGGTATTTAGAAGTCACCCAATCACACTGTTTCCTAGATTTATTAGTTCGATTGGGCTTTTCTTGATTGCAGTTATCCTGCCGGTTATTCTCAATTTAACGGGAGTAAAATTTAGTGGAGCGGTTATTGCCGGATCCGTGTTTTTGGTACTTGCCTCGATTACAAACTTCATTTATACAATGGTTTTTTGGTTTTATAATATGAACATAATAACAACCGAGCGAATGATTGATGTCGATTTTAATGGGCTTATGTCATACAGGGTTAGTCAGGCGGCCATAGAAAACATTGAAGATGTTTCGGTTAGTAACGTAGGGCTTTGGGCATCAATTTTTAATTATGGCACGATTTATGTACAAACTGCCGGTGAGACCCCGGAATTTGAATTCACTAACGTTTCAGAACCCAGCAGAATCCAAGATATACTAAATGATCTTATCGAATTAAAGCAAAAGGGGGTGCAAATCTAATGGAAGAAAAACTCTTTACAATTGTAGTTTTGTCGCTTGTAGGAATTTTATATTTTTACCATTTCTTTCTTTTGATAATTATGTACTTTAGAGTTAACGTGCTTCACAAGATTATCAAAACTTCTTACGGGAGAGCAATTAAATCATTGGTGTTTTTATGGACGGGTATATGTGTAATTCTTGCACTTTTGATCTTTCTTCTGGCGGTGGTGTTCTAGCCAATCAGCCGTTAATCTTTTTATACTTTGCTTCACGGGCTTCAGTCTTTCGTTCTTGATCAATAGCTTTTTCACGAGATTTAATATCATATTTTTTAAGTCCACGACCCATTGCAAACTCAAGTTTAAGTCGCTTGCCTTTGGTAAAAATTGAAAGGGGAACAAGTGTAATACTACCGTCTTTTAGTTTTGAATTAATCTTGACAAGCTCGTGTTTCGTAACCAAAAGTTTGATTTGTCTTTCCGATATGGCATTTTTACTGCCGGTATATTTATATTGACCAATATTAAGTCCAACAAGAAAAAGCTCCCCGGTCCTGTTGGTAATGTAGGTGCCTTTAAAAGAGATACTTTTATTTCGAATGGATTTTACCTCCGGACCCGTTAGCATAATCCCTGCTTCGTATTTGTCAATTACCTCGTAATGTTTTGTTACGCCCTTATTTGAAATGATCATTTATTTAACGACAATCTTGAGAATTAGCGTATCGTCAAGAACGTAAAGATAATTGTCATATTCATCGGGAAAAACTTCTTTTAGGTCGGTAAATACATTTTCCTTACTTCCCTGATATCTAAACTGGTATCTGAGATTTAAGTTTAAAGCCATACCTTCTCCGGTGGGTTTCTCAAAAACCAGTATACGTTCGTATCCTTCTTGGTGATCAATTATGTAAATTGGACGAGTCTCACCAATTTCCGTGAATCCATTACCAATAACGTTAATATTCGGTGTTGTGTTTTGGATTGTTAAATTATATGGATCACCTCCTGAGTACATAAGGATTTTACTTGGGGAGTTTGTAAGAATGTAAATTGCTCCATCGATTAACATATCTGTTGCCAGGGTAAATTCGTCATTTCGCATGCCGGGATATTCCTGAGGGAAAGCAAACCCGTTGTCTTGACCGGCGGCCTTCTTAACACGTGACTCACTTGCGTTTAAAAAGTATAGGTGTTCTTTATAGGTTTCTATGTCGAGTGCCTTCCCGATTGTATTTGGAGTTAGTGCAGACATTGCGGTTAATACAAATTTTGAGGCATCCAGAAAAGCATTCTCACTATTTTGAATTTCAATTTTTATTACACCTTTTTTGGCATCGAGTACATAAAACCCGGATGAGACAATCTTGTCTTGGGAATCTTTAATTGTATAAGCTGAAACGGCAAATGGTTCTTCCGATAGGGTATGATTATTATCAATTATTACTCCTTGAGCGTTGGTTTCACTTAGGTTTACAACACAAATACTTTTTTTGTCATTGCCAAGAATAATCATGAAGGGTGAGTTAACGGCGATGTCGATAGGATCAGCCATTCCATTGCATGCCTGTGTTGTGTCAAAGAGGATTGTTAGATTCTCGCCTTCCTTTACAGGTTCTATTAAATAGGCCTGATTCTCGAGTAGAATCATTTTTGTAGCTGCAGTTCCAAGTCTAGTTTTAAGTTCCAGATCAGCTTCCTTTAGATTGGTTGTGTCTATACTTTCGGTTGCAATATAGTTTTTGTATTGGTCAACCTTTGTAATAAGTTCAGTTCTTTTTTCTGGTCCTGACAAAGCAAGTCGCTCTGCTTCCGAAATAATGGTTTCTACAGTCGTTACGTAACTTGTAATCTTGTCAAGGTAAGCCGTATAGACTTTTTTCTCTTTTGCGGATTTTATGAGTCCGCCGATTATGAATATTCCGATAACGGCAACTATGGCAACGTAGAACCATTGTTTTTTGTAGAAGGGTTCACCGATTTTGCTACCGACGTTTTGCGGTTTTACTTTTGGCTGAATTGGTAAGAATGACAAGAAACTCTTTAGCTTACGGCCAATAGAGCTTTGCGGTCTTAGATTTGCCGAGACGGGCTTTTGTACGTCCCGAAGTTCGTAGTCTTTGTATAGTCCGGAATTGTCATTTCTAGTTGGCTCTGCGAATGCAACGGGTATCTTGGTTTCTTCGAGTCCGGAGTGGTCCTGGCCCGAAAATCTTTGGGAAATTGCCGATTTGGCTGACCCGAACAGTTCTTTAACTTTGTTGATCAGGTTACCAATAGTGGGCTCGATTTTTCGGTAAGTATCGGTTGCAAAAAGTTTTGCCTTCGCAAAGAATGATTTAACCTTTCCTCCAAAGGTTGAATCATCAATCATAAGTGACTCGGGAGTCAGTGCTTCCGGATTTAGGGCGGTGTTTGTACCGGCCGATTCTGCCGTAATGTTGCCTGCCTTGTAATTTGTTGGATCGTTGACCTTACCCGCAGGTTCTTCAAGAATTTGTGACTCGGGTGTTCCTATAAAAACTGTGATAATTGACTGTGTACCCGCAAATCCATCCGACAGACTTTGGAAGTCGTCGTTTATTAGCTCCCATTGGTGCAGTGGGGTATCTTCAGAAAACTGGGTTTCAATATATGCATCGACCGTATTGGGTGCACCTAGTATCAAGATGTCATTATCTTCAAGTTTTCCACTGCCGGTTTGAAATATTTTCTTTTCGTCGTGGACAAGTTTTCCTATATCTATGGGGGTGTTTCGGATTATATAAAGATCGTTGTCTCCAATGTTACCAATGTACATAATTTTACCTTGAACCATAACGATTGAAACATGAAAATCAATTCCGATATCTTTAAATGTCTCGTCATTTTGAATCAGACGAATTAAGTGCTGGCGGGATTTTTTTAGTGCCTCCTCGAGCATTTCGGTTATCGACTCGGTTGGTTCCATTATTACTTCTTTAATTTTCTCCCAAATCATATTGCCTGCTGTATGAGCATTGAAGGGACCCGAGCCCAAAAGTGTAATGATTGTGAAAACATTGGTATTTCCAAGTTTTTGTGTAAAGATTTTTGACGCTTTTGTGGACTCACTATTTTTTGAAAAGTAAGTGTTCCATGTAATCATAGCTGGGCAGGCTCTAAAAATTTATTCAAAATTTTCCCTTCGTAGAAGGTATTATATATTAGCAGAAACGAACAGAATATGGTATCCTTTGGCATGGTTTTAAAGATGCCCGGAAAACAATTTTGGTTTTATGGCGGCTCTGTTTTGTGTCTTCTGCTTTCTTTGTTTTTTATTGTAAATTACAAACCTTTGGTATCTGCATCGTCGGGTGGAACATGTACCGGTCCTGTTGCAGATTCTGTTGTCGGGTATAATCTTGGTGCTTATGGATGCGATGACTGGGATCATCAGAATGCCACGCTTAACTGGGCGGTTAATAACGGTAACTGGGTAATGGTAATGATGGGTACCGACTGTAAACAGGTGAATAGTGGAATTCCAATTGACTATATTGCCTCGCACACAGGTGGGAATTTAATTGTCAGATTGTATCCGGGTAGTAGCGGAATTCCTGTAAGCGATGCCGACCAAACTAATCTGGTTAATAATTTTGCTTCATGTCTTTCCGGAATTACGTCTGTATGGGTTGAGCCTCTTAACGAAATTAACTGGAGCAGGGAAAACACTGCGCTTTTTAATAGTGGAGGTAATACGGCAATGGCACAAGGTGTTGGTAAATATCTTAAAAAACTGGTGTCTGCACTTAGGGCAAAGGGGCATAAGGTATTATTTCCTTCCATGAACCCATATCCGAATGCCGAGACCGTTAATCCGAGTGAGTTTATTAGTAACATGAATTTAGGCGATCTTACTTTCGATGGTGTTGCCCTTCACGTATATGGCGGAAGTTATGCAACAATATACAACAACAAGGACAGTGTAAACTGTATCGATGCCGGGATCTGTACCGATGCTATATTAAAGGGAACTACGTCCGGAGTTAACTTTGACAGAAACAATATTTTTATTACAGAACTTGGGTTTTTAGGTGGATATGTTGAGCCTGATATGGCTCAATTTTTAGCAAATGCATGGCCACAATTGCAGGGCAAGGTAAAAGCTGCAATGCCTTTTATTTACAACCCCGATATCGAAGGAACTGCTCAGTGTAGAGGTTATTACTTACCTGCGGCCGGCAGTCAGACAAACAGCAATACCGGTTATTCATCAACTGTTGCGGTATCTGTTTATAATAATTGTAACGTCGATTGGAACAGTATTTTTAGTGGAGCTACGAGTGCTACTAATTTTGCCTCTAGACTTAATAGTAGTTTAGCCTGTCCGACCAATAAATATATTTCGTGTGGTGGTGGCTCGTATTGTTCTGCATATTACGTATGTTGTAATGGATTTCCAACTCGGGGAGCCGATATGAATGCATGTTTGTGGCCTGAATGGGGCGACGAAATTCGTCCATGTACAGGCGATATTCCTGTTGTTGACAAAATGGTTTGTACCGAAGGATTATCGGTAACGGGTGAAACTTCTAATACTTTGTCCACCTGGTTTTCCGAGCTTGGCGAAGTTGGAAAATTTGGTTGCAATTGCGATATTCGGCTTGGAACCATGATGTATCCTACAGGAATTTCGGCACCATTTGGGCTAGTTGCAAAAGATAACGAAATTCCAATTATCGGAGCCAAAGGTCGAACAGCCCAACAAGGTGGGAATCCTTATTCAATGCAGATTCCAGGTAAAAATTACGACATGGTTTGGTCAAGTACGGCCAACTTTCCGGCGGCTTATACGCCATCTGTTTTATACATTGAGACAACGGGATCAAGTGGGCAGAAAGCCGAGGCAACAGTTGAAGATGCGGCGGCAGCCTATGAAAAGGCAAAAAGTAATATGGCGTATTTTTATGGAATTCCCGGGGAAGGCGTTAATGGACTCTTGGACCTTGAAAAATATTTAAAAGCATATGCTGAAGAACAGATGATTGGGGTTTGTAAAAATCAGGTTAACTCCGTACCTGCCGGAGCTTTAGAGTACTGCAGTATTCAAGCACCTACAATGACCATTGGTCAGGCGGGAACATGGGTTATAGAAAGTACAATTGATAGAACGATCTCTTTCTTTAATCCGTGTAAACAAAGCATAAAAGATATTCAATTTTATGTTACCGACACCTTCACCGATATAATGCAACAGTATGATCTTGCGCTTCTAGGTATGACGGCCTATCCGGGTGGCGGTACCGAATGTGATAACGTCGGCGAACTTTACGTCGAAGTCTCTGCATATATTTGTGGTAAACAATATGATAATCTTAAGCTGTATTTTCCTGGAGTACTAAAGTTTTCATGTCTTATTGGTGAAGCATACGATCAAATGTATGGAATGCCAGGACACATGGATATTAGTGAAGCTTATGTTAGACTTACAACTCAGGGTATTCCGCCCAAAGAAGAATAAATTTAAATTTTAATATTAACTTAAAATGTCCAAAATCGAAAAGCTCTTCACCAAAGGCATGAGGATTTTAACAATGGCACTTTTGTTTATGGTAGTTATCGGAACCATAAGCGGAAGCTTTAAGGTCAGTGCGGGTGATCCTAACCTTTCTGCATATACTGAGTGTTCCGAGGTTACAAATCAGGTATAT
This sequence comes from Candidatus Dojkabacteria bacterium, assembly GCA_016927995.1. NCBI lineage: Bacteria > Candidatus Dojkabacteria bacterium. The sequence continues at coordinate 6,964 of JAFGLO010000008.1, read as the reverse complement.
GGGACAGAGGGGACTAGCGCAGCCGATTATCATTGCGTTAATACAATGGCCGGTATTTTAGTTTTTGGACAACGGTTAATAGGGCTTGGTGTTTTTCCAGTTGAGGACCAAATGGCGCTTTTACAGGAAAGTGAAGCGGCTCGATCCATGGGATACGGACTGTTGGATCGCTCAAGTGAGTTTGTTACTTATGCTTTTTCAAACTTTCCTACCTCTGTAAACCCGGGAGTTTACATTGCACAGGAGTGGAGTCCTTCGAGAATAAACCAAGCTAATGCTGCGACAGCTCCCACCTCAGGTCAAGATATGTTAAAACCAATAAAGGATCTATGGGATTACACAAAGAATATTGCATATGTAGGATTTGTTGTAGTTGTTGTTGTAATCGGGTTTATGATCATGTTTAGACAAAAGATTAACGGGCAGGTTGCAGTGTCCATAACAAATTCTATTCCCCGTGTGATAATTGGAATGATTCTTGTGCACGCGAGTTTCTTTTTAGCAGGACTACTTCTTAGCGTTAGTACATTTGTCATGGCGCTAATAAGTAATCTCATTGCTGACTACTACACTAAGAATGGAATCTCAATGCAGCCAATTGGACTCGGCGGACCTTGGTATTTTTGGACAAACACACAGTGGATTTTAACGGGTGCTGTAGATATGACGGGTGGCGTTGGTAATGCAGCACATTCTGCCAGTATAAAGCAAACCCTTCAAGGAGCGGTAACGTCGTGGGGAAATGCACTAATAACAACATTTAAGGGTTGGGGAACCTCTGCGGGGGATCTTCTGGCCTCAACGGCATCTGTATCTATGTCTGCAGTTACTGCGGCTACAGGTTTTATTTATAACGGAGGAATAACCTGGAAGGACATTTTGGTAAAAATTATTATATCCGTGGGCTTAATATATGCCTCATTTAAGATAGTTTTCAATCTGTTTCTTGCATACGCCCAGATTTTTATGAAGGTAATAGCACTACCTATTGTTACGTTAATTGGCACATTACCTGGTCAGGAAAAAATGATAATCGATTCGTATAAAGGTATTTTTGCAGATGCACTTGTATTTCCGGTTACATTCGCAATGATTAACATTGGGGCGGTTGTTGCAATAAGTAGTATTAAGACTGCGATTACCTTCCCTGGTGGAATCAATACAACACTTGTTGATCCCGGCGCAGGTAACATTGGTGGGCTAATTGCCTATGCTATAGTGCTTGCCGCTGCATCAGCCGACAAGTTTACAAAAGAGTTCTTAAAGGTTCAGGGCTCACAGGCCGCGGGTCTTGCAACCAAAAGCATTGTTGGGATGTCGTCCAAGACTCCACTTATTGGTGGTTTACTTAAATCAGTGGGTGAGTAGTGTAGTAATGGTTAAACCTTTTAAACTTTACTTTGAATTTTAATGGGACTTTTAGACTCGGTATTTGACAGTTTGTTACCAAAGCAAAGCAGACCTGCGCAGGGTAGACCTTTTATTGATATTGGTCAGCAGGGTGCTCAGGTTGCTGATGTAATGGAAGGTGCAATGGCACCTATAAATGCGTTGGTTGCCGGTCCCATTGATAACGTTATAAACAGAGCTAACATTGCGTTATATTCTCCTAGGTTTACCGTAGGGCTTGACTATAAAAACCTTAACGTCTCGATATCTCCGCAATTTATTGTTCAGGCTCTTGATGATCCGAACAAAGCCGTAGAGAGTGCGATTAATTTTTCCAAGGAGATTGCCTATGGTGCAAGTGCGCCGCTTTTTGGTGGGGGTAAAAAGTGGGCAAATATGATATCAAGTCTAACTTCTTGGGAAAAGGAGCGATTGCTAAAGTATTCTCTTGCAAAGGCAGGACACGGGGATATCTCTGATTCGTTCAGAAGAAGAGTGCTGGATCTTTGGAATAACAACGATATAATGCATACTTCTAACGATGCAAGAGCCTTAGCGTTTGCAGAACTTGCCGAAAACTCCAGAGAAATTCTTACAAAGGCAAAAGTATCGGCCCCCGAAATAAATACAATTGAGCAGTATCTCGGCAGTTTTAATGATGCAAGTAGAAGGAATGCATATCTAAAAAGAATCGGAATAGCACAGCAGGGTAAAGCCAGTAAGAAAAGAGGGGATAGATTAAAAGCGCTTGTTGATTCAGATCTTTCTCAATTAGGGTTGGATGTTTCCAAAGAAACCTCGAGTACGGTTCAATCAATCGTTGGAACAATTATTGAAACTGAAAGCGGGGAGAATTATCAGTCTCTTGCGTTTGACCACATCATAAGAAAACTAAGCAAGGGTTCTGAAAGCGAAAGGGCACTTGCGATACAACTTACCAGAATTAAAAAAGGTCAGAGTGGATGGTTAGGTGCTATAAATTTAGTAAACGATATTAATGCAGGTAGGTTGGCCTGGTCGAAAGCTGAAACATTTCCAAATCTCTTCTTAAACGGAGATCTTTTAAAGATGCTTGCGGCTGGTCGTGGTGCCGATAAATTCAGGGCATTGCTTACGGCCACGCCTCAGAAATGGAAAGACTATAAATTGGGGAAAGGATTTAACAAAGTATTTGCATTGGCATATATTGCCCATCCGGGTGTTATCTTAAGATCGGCATGGGATGGCGATTGGGCAAAAATGGTTAACCTGCTTTTTGGGAAAAAGATACTTCCGGAACTTGGTATAAAAGGTCGACTTGAGAATTTTGTAAACAAGCATATTGCCGAACGAGGGGTTAGTTTTGCAATAAATATTGCACAAAAAATGGGCATGGCCGGACTTGCAAAGGAGTTACAAAAGGTTGCAAATGCCGGATGGCAAAATGCGGCCAAGTCGGTCGTGCAATATGCGATTCGAAAAGCGTTTCAATCGGTGTCTGATGCATTTGTAAAGTTGGCTATGAAGTTTGGAACGAAAGGATTGATTCACGGAGCTTTGCAAGCGATAGGTTCAGCAGTTCCCGTAATTGGAAATTTGGTTGCTGCAGTTGTCGGATGGGTTGTCGCTGAAATTGTAGAAAAAATAGGATGGGCCGTGCTGGAGATATCCGTTAAGAGTTTATTATTGGTAGCCGTGATAATGGGCATTCTTATCGCCGGTATATATTCCACGTATGCACGTTCCGGGGCCTTTATGCCAAACGATGTTATTCCCGGTCAAGTTGGGTCGGGAGGACCCGATAGAGCTACAGTGCCTGGTGGTAATACAAGCATACTCGACGGTACTGCAGGTGGAGGATATGCAATTGACTACAATGCAAGTCTAACGCAGTTAAAGCTAGATTATCCATTTAGCCCAATGTTTGATTCAATAAAATGTACTCAAGGATACAAAGGAGCCACGTCTCACAGAATTCTTGTCCAAACAAAAAATACCTATGCAGTTGATATTGCCCCAACCGATGGAACCAAAATGGTGAAAGCTCCGGTAAGTGGAACAGTATCAATTTACCGCGTTGGTTTATCTCAGGACTATGTTATTATTAAGGAAAAGAATCATAAAACAGGAAAAAGTACGGGAGCTCAATTCGTTATTGTACATATTGATGCAAAGAAGTGCGTGATAAAGTCTGGGGCTTCAGTAAATGCTGGTGACCCTTTATGTGAGTTGTTTTCTCTTGCTCCCGGGCAGGGTGACTGGGTAGTTGGGTGTGGAATCAAATATTCGCAGCTTAAGACAATTCCCGGGCCGGGAGATGGGCAAATTCCGGATGGCTGTACTCTTCGCTGGAGTGGTGAGCATGTGCATGTATTTGCACGTACTCCTTCGGGGGCTCCGGTAGATGTTGCAAGGTATGTTGGAATTGGAAGTAATAGTGTATGTCCCGAGTAAGTTAATTAAATGCAAATGGAAACAGTACAAGAACCAAAAGAAAATAAGAAGTTTAGTTTTCAAAAAATTAAAGAGTTTTTCGTTGCAAACTACCTCGTTATTCTTGTTGTTCTTGCCTTTGTTGGCTTACTGATTGCAACATACTTTGTTTACTTTAAGGATCTTCTAAATCCGGCTCAGCAGGGAGATGAATCATTAGGAGAGCTTTCAATAGATGATCCAAACGGTGGACTTAATCTCTCGAATACAGCAGTTTATCTTGATGCCAATGCCGAGATTACACAGTGGCCCGAATTAAATAAAGTGTATGAGCTTGTTGATATAAATATAATGCTCGATTTAATAAGTGCAATGCAATCGTTAGGGTTTGTGGAAACCAAATCAGAGTATTTTACAACCTGGGCGGGAAACAAGGGAAACGCAACTTTATATACCCAAATATTAAAAATATCTTTGACTAACAGCGGGTTGGTAATAAATTCGTCTGGTGGTGACGTGAATTCCTCTGTAGCAAAGGCATTAAATGATTTATTCCAAACCGAATATTTCGATAATTATACCTTTTCTGTAAAAAATGTTGCCGGTTATGAAAGTATAATAGGAACCTTGTCGGTTAACAAATATAAAGTTCTAAACACAAATTTTGAGGAGGATCTTATTGAACTTGTGGTTGATTCGGACGGTCAAATAACGTATATGTCGATGCTTAGATATTTACCTGATTTTAACAAAGTAGGAACGTATAACGGATACAATTCCGACGGAATCGTAGATAGTTTTAAGTCAGGTACGGCAGGTTCGAAAATAGTTAAGACGCAGATTGTCTTTGACGAATATAATTCAGTTTACGATGACCCAATTACGGAAGAAGATCCAAACTACGCAACAGGGATCGTCTTCTCCGACATTAATTTTCAAAATTTAAATATTTCTGCAATGGGGCAGGTTTATTATCTTGATATGGATAACGGCTATTTGTTGCCAGTTATTGTAATCCAGGGTAAAGCCACAATAAGCAGTATGCCGGGGTTGTCCGGTGGATTGTATACAATGGAATTTTGGCACACAAATGTAAGATAAGTGTAGGGGCGGGTTTTAAACCTGCCCCTACAAGTACATTTGTGTGATAAAATACCTTTCTAGTAAGGATGGGTTTCAAGCCTGTCCTAAATTAAATAAATAAAAAAATAATGGAAAACGAAAAAGGAGTAGAGGTAAAGATTATCAAACCATTTAAGGCCAAATCAACGCCGTTATCGTGGATAACAGGATTTGTTGTTATTGCACTTTTGGGTTGGTTAATATTGTCGCCAATTCTTTCGAATCTCAATGTAGAGACATTGAAAATATCAGAACTTATTCAAATAATAAAGGATGAGCCTGAAACAGTGGACACAATAACAATCAAGTCTATACAAGGTTTGGTTGAACTAAGCTTTGAAGATTCAAATGAGATTAAACGTGCGATCTATCAGGAATCCGATAAGTCGTTTACCGACTACCTTAAAGACTCCGGGGTTGATACATCATCGTTTTCAATAGAATACGCCGAGGATTTCAAAATAGGTGTTGACACAATAATTACAATAGGGATGTTTGGGTTACTCTTGGCCGGAGGGTTTATATTAGTTCGAAACATTCAGGCCTCCAGCTCAAAAATGAGTTCATTTGGTGAGTCTACCGCAAAGCTTTTAGTCGGCAAAAAGACCAATGTTACCTTTGACGATGTTGCAGGTATAGCAGAAGCAAAGCAAGAGCTAACCGAAGTTGTAGATTTCCTTAAAAATCCAAAGAAATATTTCGAAGTGGGAGCACGAATTCCAAGGGGTGTACTATTAATAGGGCCGCCAGGATCAGGGAAAACCCTTCTGGCAAGAGCGGTTGCAGGCGAAGCCAATGTACCGTTCTTTCATACCTCGGGTGCCGAGTTTGAAGAAATGCTTGTAGGTGCAGGTGCAGCAAGGGTTCGTGATCTTTTTAAGAAAGCAAGCCGTCTCTCACCATGTATTGTATTTATCGACGAAATCGATGCAGTTGCTAAAAAACGTGAAGTATCCCTAAAATCCAGTTATACGGAGCAGACGTTAAACCAGATTCTTGTTGAGATGGATGGATTTTCCCGATACGATACAGTAATCGTGCTTGCAGCAACCAACCGACCGGATATTTTGGATCCCGCAATTTTGAGACCAGGTCGCTTTGACCGAAAAGTTATTGTAGAGACTCCCGATGCAAAGGGAAGATTTGACATTCTCAAGGTTCATACGAAAAACAAACCACTTACAAAAGAGGTTGATCTTGAAACAATTGCAAAAAAAACAACCGGACTTTCCGGTGCCGACCTTGAAAATATTGCAAACGAAGCTGCCATAATTGCCGCAAAGGACAATAGAAAAGAAGTAATAATGGCCGATTTTGAAGAGGCAATTCTTAAAGTAATGTACGGTCCCGAGCGAAAGTCACTCCAGCGGACAAAAGAAGAATTATTGAGAACTGCATATCATGAGGCAGGTCACGCAATAGTTTCTTACTTTACCAAAGGGTCCGATCCTGTATACAAAATAAGCATAGTTTCTCGTGGACTTTCTCTGGGTATGACAATGCAGTTACCAGAAAAAGACAGACTTGAAATTTCAGAAGAAGAACTTTTGGCGCGTGTTCGTGTGTATACCGGAGGACGTGTTGCCGAAGAAATTGTATATGGAGAAATTAGTGCCGGTGCTAAGTCCGACATTGAAGAATCAACCAAACTCGTTGAAAAAATGGTTAAAGAATATGGAATGAGCGATAAACTTGGATTTGTAAAATATGGCGAAGCCCAAAATGAATATTGGCTTGGCTATTCCTACGAGAAGCGGTCAGATTATAGTGAAAAGATAGCAGCCATAATAGATGAAGAAATCAAAGCAATTGTAGATAAAGAATATGAGAACGCAAGAGAAATTCTAACAAAACAACGAAAGAAACTCGAAGGATTGGCTAAGATTCTTATGGAAAGTGAAGTAGTAAGTAAGGAAGAATTCGAAGAGTTCATGAGAGAATAGTAAAGTAGTGAAATAGTGAAGTAGTGAAGAAGTAAAGTAAAACTCTGGAAGCCCGGTATGTGAGCAGAGATTCACCTTAACAAGAAAGCAAAACAAGC